>DASYZN010000057.1:0-9753 GCA_035946105.1 Thermoplasmata archaeon
GTCCCCCATTCGACGGTCGCGAGGGCGCCGGCATTGCAATGGGTGAGGACCCGGGGTCGCCGTCGGAAGAGACTCGCCCCCTGGCGACCGATCTCCCGGCACTCCGACACCACGGTCTCGCGATAGCGGTCGGCCGCGGCGAGCGGATCCTCGCCCCGTTTCCACGCCTCCTCGACCGTCCCGACCCCGACCGAAAGGTCATGGGCCGTCGGGCGGGTGGCGAGGAGGAGACGGGCCGCTTGGTCCGACCTGATGCCCCCCTGGCGAGCCGCCAGGGCCATTCCGTACGCTCCGCTCACCCCGATCGACGGAGCCCCGCGCACCGTCATCCCCCGGATCGCCTCGGCGACCTGCTCGACCCGGCGAAGCCGTCGAACGATCCGTGCCCCCGGGAGTCTGCGCTGGTCGAGGAGGCAGAGCGCCCCCCGCTCGAACCAGAGCGCGCGGACCGGCATGGCTACGGGTCGAACGTGTGCAGGAGATCGAGCCAGTCGGACGAGACGAGTCGTGGGGCCGAGAGCGCCTCATCGAACGGGACCCCGATGACCTCCGCTCCCCGCAGGACCGCCACCTCGCCAAAGCGGCCCGCCAGCGCGAGATCGACCCCCTTCGATCCCAACCGGGTGGCGAGCAGACGGTCGAATAGGGTGGGCGAACCTCCCCGCTGGATGTGACCGATCGCCGCGCTGCGGGCCTCCACGCTGAGGGACGCCCCGATCCGCTCGGCGAGCGCTTCGCCCACCCGCCGCTCCTTGAGGAGTTCGTGGCCGAACCCATCCTTCGATCCCGCCGATCCTCGAGGGGCGCCGAGATCGATCCCTTCCGACGCGACGACCAGCGCAAAGCCTCGTCGCTCGAGGGCCGCCCGGACCGATCGGAGGAGGCGGGGTTCGTCATAGGGCTCCTCGGGGAGGAGGGTGGCATCGGCGCCCCCGGCGAGCCCCGTGGCGAGGGCGACCCATCCCGCGTGCCGTCCCATCACCTCGAGCACGACCACGCGATGGTGGCTCGACGCCGTGTCCCGCAACCGCTCCAGAGCATCGAGCGAGACCGAGGCGGCCGAATCGAACCCAAAGGTCCAGTCGGTGCCTCCCACATCGTTGTCCATCGTCTTCGGCACGCCGACGACCCGGCCACCGAGCCGATGGAACTCCCGGGCCGCCCCTAGCGTGTCGTCGCCGCCGATCGCCACCAGGGCATCCAGGCCGAGCCCCGCGACCGATTCGAGCAATCGCTTCGACTCCCCGGGACGCTGGAATGGGTTCGTCCGGGAGGTTCCGAGGATGGTTCCCCCCCTCCCGAGCGCTTCGGTGAGCCGTCCGTCGTCCAAGGCGACCGAGCGGCCCTCGAGCGCGCCCTTCCACCCGTCGACGAGCCCGATCGCCTCGTGTCCCTTCGAGCGGGCCCGTCGCGCGACCGCCCGTACCGCGGCGTTGAGTCCGGGGCAGTCCCCTCCTCCGGTGAGGACGCCGAACCTCACGCCCCGACCTCGAGGTACTCTCGGGGAGTGGTGGTCAGGAACTCGAACCCGTCGCGGGTCACGACCACGTCGTCCTCGATGCGGACGCCCCCGTGTCCGGGCAGGTAGATCCCCGGCTCCACCGTGATCGCCATCCCGGCCTCGAGCGGCTCCTCCGCGAGGTGGTTCATCCCGAAGCCGTCGTGAACCGCGAGGCCGATCGAATGGCCGAGGCCGTGGGTGAACCGCCCCTTCCACGGGGAGGCGTCGATGACGGCCTGCGCCGCATTGTGGACGTCCCGCGCGATGACGCCCGCCCGGATCCGGGCGAGCGCGGCCGCCTGGGCCTCCAAGACCTTCTCGTGGACCCGCTTCATCTCGGCGTCCGTCGGCCCGAAATGGAACGAGCGGGTGATGTCGCTCGCATAGCGCCGGTGGAGCGCCCCGAAATCGCAGACGAGGCTATCGCCCGGGGCGAGCCGTCGGGATTGCGGCGCGTAATGCGGCTCCGCCCCCGCGGAGCCGAAGCCGACGATCGTGGAGAAGCTTCGGCCCGTCGAGCCGTGCTGCATCATCCGGTACTCGATCTCGGCGGCGAGCTCGATCTCCGTCATCCCGGCCCTCAGCAGCCCCGGGATCTCGACGCCCGCCTTCGAGGCGATCTCGGCGGCGACCCGGAGCCTCGCGATCTCCCCCGGGTCCTTCACCATGCGCACGTTCCGAAGGGCCGTGCTCGCGTCGCTCCAGGTTCCCTTCGGGAGCAGCTTCGCCAGCATCAGGAACGACTCGTGGGTCAGCTCGCGGTAGTTGAGGGCGATCGTCGAGGTGTGCGAGAGCAGCTCCACGAGCCGTCGGTCCCGCTCCGCCCGATCCTTCGGCACCTCGACGGTGACCGTCGGGTCCTCCTGGGCCGCCATCCGGGCGGACTCCTCTTCGAGCGCGGAGCTGAAGACGTGGGACCGCCCATCGGGAAAGGCGATAGCGATCGACCCCTCGAAGAGGCCGCTGGGGGCATCGAAGAGGTAGAAGAAGCTCTGGTCGAGGTGCGGTTCCGTGGAGTTGACGAGGACGAGGGCCTCCGCCGAGCCGCCGAGTTTCCCGAAGATGCGCTGGATCCGTGCCTTCACGGTCCCCCCTCACCGGAGCGGCGGCTTCAAGCTTTCTTTCGTCGAGGACGCCACGCCCCCTCCGACGACATAGCTTATTATCGGGGGGCGCGCCGGAGGTAGTGCGTCCGGACGACCTCCGGCGGGCGGCGCGGGATGGCAGGGCCGAAGACGATCGTCGTGCTCGGCATGCATCGGTCGGGGACCTCCGTTGTCGCCGGGATCCTGCACGCCCTCGGGGTCGACATGGGCACCGGGGCCGAAGGGGAACGGTGGATCGGCAAGCACTGGTCGAACCCCACGGGCCATTTCGAGAACCCCGCCTTCCTCGCGATGAACCAGCAGCTGCTCGGGGGGGACGCCACCGGGCTGCGCGGGACCCCCCGATGGGAGGAGGTCGGGATCCGGGCCGAGGCGCTCCGGGGCGAGATCGCCCGACTGATCGACGCTTCCCAGAAGGACCTCTGGGGGTGGAAGGACCCTTGGACGGTCCTCACGATCGAGGCGTTCCTGCCCCACCTTGCGGATCCGCACTTCGTGATCGTCCATCGCCCCCGCGCGGAGGTGCTCGCGTCCCTGCAGAAGCGCTCCAGCTCGACCGACGTCGAGATCGGAGTGCTCTACGACCTCTACGAGCGCCGCCTCCGCGACCTCCCGGCCCTCCTCTCCCCTCGCCCGATCCTCTCGATCGACTACCCCGAGCTCCTCGCGGAGCCCCAGAAGGTCCTCGCCCGGCTGACGAGCTTCGTCGGACTGCGACCCGATCGGGACTCCCTCGACCGGGCCCTCGGGATGGTGCTCTCCGGCGAGGAGCTTCACCGCCAGAGCCAGCGCATGGCCGTGGTCGGCGTGCTCGAATTCCCCCGCTGGGTCGGGTGGATCGTGCGGCGGGACCTCGCCGCGAATCCCGGGACGGTGGCGAACGACCTCACGCGGGCCGTGCCGAAGGAGCTCTTCCAGGTGCTGCGGGCGGTCCTGTGAACGGCTCTCGCAACACCATCCCCTCCGCGCCGACGCGGGGGCGTGACCGACGCCGCCGGTTCGCGTGAACGACCGCTCCCCCGTCCTGTCGAATCCGGCTGCGGAGAGCGCCCCGGCTGCGGCCCGCTCCCCGTTCTTCTCCGTCACCATCACGGCGTACAACCGGCGCACCTACCTCGCGAGGGCGATCGATTCGGTCCTCCGGCAGACGATCGATCGGTCCGAATACGAGATCATCGTGGTCAAGAACTTCGAGGACCCCGAGGCCGATCGGCGGATCCGCGGGCACGGACTGGTAGGGATCCGGCGCGACGAGCAGCCGCTCGGGATCCACCTGAAGGCCGCCCTCGACGTCGCCCGGGGCGAGGTGATGGCGTTCCTGAACGACGACGATCTCTGGGTGCCGAGCAAGCTCGCCGAGGCCCGAGACCGATTCACTGAGCGACCGAGGCTCGGCCTCTATGCCACGAGCTACGCGACGATCGACGAGAACGACCGGCCCCGGCCGATCGCCCGGGACCGGTTCTCCGGCTACGACCGATTCGCCCGAAACCCGGGGGCGCGCTTCGAAGCGGGGCCCTCGATCTCCGCCGCGCAACTGGCGGCCTTCCTGAAGGCGAATCCCGGGAGCGACAGCACCGTCGCGATCCGGACCTCGATCCTGCACCGGTTCTCCCGCGAGCTCGAAACGTTGCCCTCGTCGGTGGACACCTTCCTCCTGACCTGCGGCCTCCTCTCAGGGCTCGACCTGCTCATCGAATACGTCCCGTCGACCCTCCTGAGGGTCCATCCCGAGAACATGTCGAGGGCGACGGACGAATCGATGGAGAGCTACCTCGCGAAATACGCCCGCTCGATGGGCGGGTTCGCCTCGGCCCACGCCCACCTGATGGCCATGGCCAACGCCAACGACCATCCGGCCCTCTACGCCTGGCTCTACGGGAGGCATCGCAGCCTCGACCACTTCGCGAGCATGGCCCGCGGCGAGCTCACGAGGGGGCGGGCGTTCCGCGCCCTGGCGGAGGACGTCCCCCGCGTCGGGACCCGATCGCCCGGTCTCCTCGCCTCCGAAGCCCTGACGGTCCTCTCCCCGTCCCTCTCCCGGACCGTGAATTTCCTGGTCGGACGGCGGATCGCCGGGGCCTGAAGGGATCGAAGGACGCCGAGGCGGCGACTCCTGCCGATCGCCCTCGGGCAGAACGAGTCGCGGCCCTCCCCGCGGGAGACGGAGGCTCGCCGGTCCCTTCGGCGCGGAGCGTGACCGGGGCGCCGACGGAACCCGAACCGTCTTATCGAGGACCGCCTCGTGGGCGGCGTGCGCGCGAGGACGCTCCGGTACCCGACGGGATGGGAGGTTGGGCGCCGAGGTCGGGCGGCCCCGAAACGGACGATATGATCCCCGAACCGCATGGCGGCCGACTCGTGGACCGCTGCCTCTCGGAAGCTCGCGCCGAGATCCGTCGGGCCGAACTCCGTGACCTTCCGAAGATCCGACCGTTCATTGACGAGCTCTACGATGCCGAGAAGATCGCCGTCGGCGCCTACAGCCCGCTCGAGGGGTTCATGGGGCAGGAGACCCTCGGCAGCGTCCTCACCACGGGGCGGTTGCCCGGCGGACTTCCCTGGTCGATCCCGATCCTGCTCGCCCCCCGCGGTGGCCCGAACGAAGCGACCGTGGGAAGCGTGCGCCCGGGGGACGAGGTGGCGTTGCTCGGGGCCGACGAACGGCTCCTCGCGCTCCTGCGCGTCGAGGAGAAGTTCCCGATCGACAAGAAGGCGATCGCCTCGGCCACCTTCGGCACGATCGACCCGACCCATCCCAACGTCGCCGACCTCCTCGCCACCGGTTCCACCGCGCTCGCCGGTCGCCTCGACCTCGTCGAGCGGATGGCGCTGCCTACGGGGTCCTATGAGTGGACCCCATCGGAGACCCGGGAGCGGTTCCGCGCCCGGGGGTGGAAGAACGTCGCCGCCTACCAATGTCGCAATCCCCCCCATACCGCCCACGAGTACCTCCAGCGGCTCACGCTCGAACGGGAGGAGATCGACGGGCTGTTCATCCACCCCGTCGTCGGGCGGCTCAAGCCGGGCGACTACCGCCCCGACGTGATCCTGAGGGCCTACCACGCCCTCGTGGAGCACTACCACCCCAAGGACCGCGTCCTCCTCGCCGCCTTCTCGATCGCGATGCGCTATGCGGGGCCCAAGGCGGCCCTCTTCCTCGCCATCGTCCGGCAGAACTTCGGCTGCTCCCACTACATCGTCGGCCGCGACCAGGCGGGCGTGGGACGGTTCTACGATCCCTACGCCGCCCACCGGATCTTCGACGAGTTCCCGTTGGGGATCCGCCCGCTGCGCTACGAGGAGACGTTCTACTGCAAGACCTGCGGATGGATGGCGACGGTGAAGACCTGCGGTCATCCGGTCTCGGATCGGCTCGACACGAGCCAGACCCGGATCCGAAAGGCCCTCGCAGAGGGACGTCCCCCGCCGGCGGAACTCGTGCGACCCGAGGTCGCCGAGGTCCTGCGCGGACCCGACGTCCTCCTACGGGAGTGAGCGGGGCCGTTCGCGGTCCCGGCCGGCCGAGGGGGTCGCCCCGCCGGACCCGGGCAGCCAGCCGAGTCGCCGTAGTTCGCTAAGGAGCTCCTCGGCCGAGTCCGCCGGGGCGCGTCCGAGAGTCGCAAGGGTGATCTCGGGCCGCTCCGGGGGCTCGTACGGGTCGTCGATCCCGGTCATGCCCGTGATCTCGCCCGCCCGGGCCTTCCGGTAGAGCCCCTTCACGTCCCGCTCCTCGCAGACGGAGAGCGGAGTATCCACGAAGATCTCGACGAACCGCTCGATCTCCTGGCGGGCGCGGGCCCGGGACGATCGGTAGGGCGAGATCAACGCCACGATCGCGATCACGTCGTTGCGCGCGAGGACCTTGGCGACATAGGTCACCCGCCTCGCGTGGGTCTCCCGGGCGGCCCGATCGAACCCGAGGTCCGACGAGAGCCCCTGACGGATCTCGTCGCCGTCGAGGAGTTCGACGCGGCGGCCGAGGCGGCGCAGCCGCTCCGCGACCTCCCGGCCGACCGTCGTCTTGCCCGAGCTCGGGAGCCCGGTCAACCAGAGGCAGCAGCCGAGGGACGGGGCGCTGGGGGACGCCCTAGGGCTCGCCGGCACCACTTCCTCCCCCTACGGCCCGGTGGGGGATGGGGACGACGATGGCTCCGTGGTGGGGGTGGGGGCCGCCCTCAGGTCCCTCCAGGAGAGCAGGAGTTCGCGGGCCGCCCGGACCTCGTCGACCCGCGCGACCGAGGTCGAGCGGGGCGCCCGGTGGAGGTTCTCGTCGGTCTCGGAGACCGCCCGTCGGAACGCCTCGATGAACCGGTCGAGGTCGCGGCGGCTCTCGGTCTCGGGAAGCTCGATCATCAGCGACTCCTCGACGAGGGAGGGGAAGTAGATCGTCGGCGCGTGGATCCCCTCGTCCAGCAGGCGCTTCGCGAGATCGAGGGTCCGTAGCCCCCGCGCCTTCAACGGGGACCCCGACAGGAGGAACTCGTGCTTGACGAGGGGGCGGAACGGCCGCGGGAGCGTCTCCCCGAGGGCCTTCGCGACGTAGTTCGAGTTCAAGACCGCCCGACGGGAGACGTGACGCAATCCCTCCTCCCCGTGGTAGAGCAGGAAGGCGTAGGCCCGCAGGTCGAGGCCGAAATTGCCGTAGGCGGTCTTGATCTTCCCGATCGACTTCGGCCGGTCATAGTCGAGGCGGAACCGCCGCCCGGCCTTCACGATCCTCGGCACGGGAAGGTACGGCGCGAGCTTCTCCCCGGCGGCGAGGACGCCCGCGCCGGGACCTCCCCCGCCGTGCGGGGTCGCGAAGGTCTTGTGGAGGTTGAGATGGGCGACATCGAACCCCATGCGGCCGGGGTTCGTCACGCCGAGGATCGCGTTGAGGTTCGCCCCGTCGTAGTAGAGGAGGCCCCCGACCCGATGGATCGTGGAGGCGATGGCGTCGATCTCGCTCTCGAAGAGCCCGGTGGTGTTCGGATTGGTCAGCATGAAGGCGGCGGTCTTCTCGCCGGCCGCGGCGCGCAGCGCGTCCAGATCGACGCATCCGTCCTTCGAGGCGATCTCGCGGGTCTCGAACCCCGCCATGCGGGCGCTCGCGGGGTTCGTCCCGTGGGCGGTGTCCGGCAGGAGGACCTCGGTCCTCCGATCGAGCTCCCCCTGATCGCGGAAATAGGCCCGGACCATGAGCAGCGCGGCGTACTCTCCGTGGGCTCCGGCCGCGGCCTGCAGCGAGACCTCGGGGAGACCGGTCACCTTCTGAAGGCCCCGCTCGAGCCGCCAGAGTATCTCGAGGGACCCCTGCACGGTCGCCTCCGGCTGGTACGGATGGACCTCGGCCGCCCCCGGCCGGCGGGCGAGGCGTTCGGAGAGCTTGGGGTTGTACTTCATCGTGCACGAGCCGAGCGGGTAGGTCGAGGTGTCGATCCCGAAGTTCATCTGGGAAAGTCGGGTGTAGTGCCGGACGACCTCGAGCTCCGAGAGCTCGGGCCACGCCAGGGGGCGCTTGCGGCGGAACCGCTCGGGAATCCCGGGGATCGGGCGGACGGCCTCTCCCTCCGGATTCGGCGGGTCGGCGACGTCCCAGATCAGGGGCTCGTCGTAGCGGGCCTGTCGGTAGGTCATGAGGCCCCCGCGCCCCGAGAGACGGCCCCGCGAGCGGCCTTCCCGAACCGCTGGATCGCTCGATCGTCGGTGAGTTCCGTCGCCGAGGTGAGGAAGAGCTCTCCGATCGACGGGCGGCCGCTCCTCGGATCGGCGAGCGGGTAACCGCCCAGGACCTTCTTGCGTCGGAGGCGTTCGAGGAACTGCTCGGCCGTCCCGTGCCGCACCTCGACGGCGAAGTCCGATAGGTACGGCGCGTCGAAGCGTGGGGCCGCGAGCCCCTCGACGCTCCCGAGGGTCGCGGCGAGGGTCCGGGCCTTCTCGGCGAGCTGGCCCTGGAGCTCGGCGAGCCCGCGGGCACCCACCACCGAGGCATAGACGACGAAGGCGAGCGCGAGCAGGGATTGGTTGGTGCAGATGTTCGAGGTCGCCCGCGACCGTCGGATGTGCTGTTCCCGGGTCTGGAGGGTCAGGGTGAACGCCCGGCGGCCCTCCGCATCCCGGGTCGCCCCGACGATCCGGCCGGGGGAGAGGCGCACATGGTCCCGCCGGCACGCGAAGAGCCCGAGCAGCGGCCCGCCGAAGGAGGGAGGCTGGCCGAACCCCTGTCCCTCGCCGACGACGATGTCGGCCCCCCAGCTGCCCGGGGGTTCGAGGACCGAGAGCGCGAGGGGGTCGGCCGCGATCGCGAGGGGGATCTCCCGAAGGATCTCCTTCAGCTCGAGGAGGCCCTCGTCGACGTGGCCGAACCCGTTCGGCATATCGGCGAGCAGGCCGAAGACCCCTCCCTTCCCGACCTCGGTACGGAGCCAGTCGAGGTCGAGCCGCCCGGTCCTCGGATCGAACGGGATCTCCTCGAAGGAGATCGCGTGGCCGGCGCCGTAGTTCTGGAGGACGCTCTTCTCCTCCCACGGGAGGCTCGCCGGGTAGAGGAACCGGTGCCCCTCGTGGATCCTCCGGCAGAGGAGGAGCGCCTCTCCGGCGGCCGTCGCGCCATCGTAGAGCGAGGCGTTGGCGCAGTCGAGCCCGGTGAGCTCGACCACGAGGCTCTGGAACTCGAAGAGCGCCTGCAGCATCCCCTGGCTCGCTTCGGGCTGGTAGGGCGTGTAGGAGGTGTAGAACTCGCTCCGGGAGAGGATCGCGTCGACGGCCGAGGGCTGGTAGCGGATCGGCATGCGGCCCCCGAGGAAGCTCGCGAACTTCGGGTACGGGCGGTTCCGTTCGAGGATCTTGTCGACGGCCGCCACGACCTCCGGCTCCGTGCGCGCCGCGCCGACCCCGAGCTTGCCCATCCGGACGCGGCGGGGGATGTCGGCGAAGAGGTCCTCGAACGAAGCGAGACCGGCCGCCTTCAACAGGGCCGCTTCGTCCTGCGGCGTATCGGGAATCCAACGAGGCACGAGGTGACCCCGAGCATCGCGCGAGCAGGGCCGCCCATAAAGCGTTCGCGCTCGGCATCGTGGCCGACGGACGTTTCGGGCGGTCGGGCTCGCTAGGCGAGCGTCACGCTTTTCCCCCGAGGCATCGTTTCCCATGTCTCCGATGCCG
>DASYZN010000058.1:0-3244 GCA_035946105.1 Thermoplasmata archaeon
GGAGCGCCCTGTGAGGTATCGGTGCCGATCGCGACGCCATAGCGGATCATCTCCGACCCCACGAGGCCGAGACACGTTTGGATCGCCGCCGTACCGGCCTTGCACGCGAACTCGAAATCGGCCGCCGTCAGGTTCGGCGTGGCCCCGACCGCCTGGGCGACCACCGTCGCGGTCGGCTTGACGGCGTACGGATGGGACTCGCTCCCCACGTAGAGCGCCCCGAGCTCCTGCGGGTCGATCGCGCCGCGCAGCAGCGCGGTCCGCAGGGCCTCGGTGCTGATGGTGATCGTGTCCTCGTCGGGGGCGGGGACGCTCTTGCGCCGCACGTTGAGGCCGAGGCCCATCGCCTCCCCGTCGGCCCCCCAGACGCGACCGATCTCGCTCGGCGTGATCCGGTACCGCGGCACGTAGGCGCCGTAGCTGACGATCCCTGCTTCCATCGGTGGTGTTCCTCCCCGTTCCCCTGGTCGAGCGACCCTACAGCTCCTCGAGCGCCTTCAAAAGCTCCGCCGTGCCGATCGACGTCGTCAGGAGCGGGATGTTCTCGACCTCGGAGAGCCGCACGGCCAGCGGATCGATCTTGCCGGGGCTGGAGAAGACCACGGCCGCCGGCTTGAGCGGATGGGCCCGGATCGCGACCATCGGGGAGCGTCCGTAGCGCACGTTGGAGAAGATGAGCGCGCGCTGGGTGGTCCATCCGTAGACCTCGACGAAGCGCGCCGCGTCGATCGAGAGGATCGCCCGGGGGGCGTCGAGGAAGGTGAAGCCGTGGATGTCGCGGTGCAGATCGATCCGGCTCACCGACTTTGCCTCGATCCGATCGGCGAACGTCTTCAGAGGGATCGCGATGGAGAACTCCCGGATCCCCAGGATCCCGTCGGAGTGGGGTGCCTCGCCGATCCTCGGGCCGATGCGGCTCCCGCTGCGTTCGTCGAGGGAGAAGAGGCCCTCGACGTAGCGCTTGATGAAGGCGGACCCGGGGCTCGCCCGCCGCTCGGACTCGTAGTCGCTCACGACCGACGGCACGGTCTCCAGGGCCTTCGCGAGGTCCCGCTGGGAGACGCCGAAATCCTCCCGCCACTTCCTCAGCGTGCGCCCCGGATGGGGGGAGAGGACGACTTCCCCCGCGATCTTCTCCCTCAGGGAGACGTCCACGGCGGACCGACGAAAATCGGGGTATAAAGGGCTGCCGCTGCATGTCGATGGGGGGGTTCGACACCGGACGATGCGGGGGCCCGCGAGGCGGGAGTGGACCGGGCGAGAGGATCCGGGCGAGGGATCGGTCCCCGCGCCCTTTTGAACTCGCGGCCTCTACCTTGCCAAGGTAGCGATCTTCCGGGCTGATCTACCGGCCCACGGGCCGCCGACGCGGTTCGGCCCTTAAGGTTTTCACGGGGACCGGGCCGATGGCCGGGCGCCTCAGGCTCATCGGGGTCCGGCCTCCCCCACAGGATCCGTCGACGACCCCTCGGGTCCGGGACGCTGCCGACGAGCCCTCCGGCGCCACGACACGCCGATGGCGAGGAGGGCGACCGCCCCGACCGCCGCCCCGACGACGATCTCGCCTTCGAGGCCGGGAAGTCCGAGGAACGAGACGGCGGTCGTGACCTCGACGGACGCGCTCGCGTTCGCGCCGTCCGCATCCGTGACGCTCACAACGACGTGGAAGCTCCCGACGGCCGTCGGAGTGCAGGCGACGGTCGCGTTCCCGGAGCCTTGGCACCCCTCCGGAAGCCCCGACCAGGCGAAGCGGAACGGCGTGGAGCCGCCGTCGACCGACGCGACCAGGGCCACGGGATTCCCGGAGAGTCCCGTCGCGGGAGTCGCGGTCAGGGTCACCGTTGGCCTCGGCTCGACCTGGACCGTCAGCACGGGACTTTCCGTCGAGAAGCCGTTGGCGTCCGAGGCCTGAACCCGGATCGAGTAGGCGCCTTCCGAGGGGAACGCGCAGTCGTACGATCCGTTCGCGAGCGCCCCGCACGACGGGGGGAGTCCGTTCCAAGCCGTTCGGATCGCTCCGTAGCCGCCCATGATCGTCACGCTCATCTCCACGGGGACGCCGGCGTCGACCGTCGAGCGGCCGAGGTGGACGACGATCGACGGGTCCGCCGAGACCTGGACGTGGTTCGGTGGGCTGCTGACCCGGTGACCGTTCGAGTCGGTCGCCGTGACGGAGACCGACAGGGTGCCCGGCGAGGTCGGCACGCAGGTGTAGTTCGGACCGAGGCCTAGGCAGTCCGTGCCGCCCCCGGAAAAGGCGAATCGCGCGCCCCCCGACCCGCCGAGGGTCGTCGCCTGGAAGGTCAGGGACTGGCCCACATCCACCGTCGAAAGGTTCGACAGCAGCGTGACGCGCAGCGCCGCGACAACGACCAGGGGGACGGTCCGGGAGGCCGACGAGAAGCCGAGCGAATCGGAGACGTTGACCGAGATCGGGTAGGTCCCCGAGGAGGGGATTGAGCAGGAGAAGGAGAAACCGGCCCCGGCGCAGCCGACCGGTAGACCGCTCCATTGATAGCGGAACCCACCGGAACCCCCGCTCGGGTTCTCCGAGATGCCGACGGTCTGGTTCACCTCGGGCTCCGTCGGGGCGAAGAGGGGCGCGCTCGCGTTCAGGGCGGAGTACACCACGACAGAGACCGATTCCCGGGTGTAGATCCCCGACCCATCGATCACCACGATCTCGAGGCCGTAGCTCCCCGGGCGAGCGGCCGAGGTGAGGTTGAGGGCGAGGGAGGAGCCGAACGGCGCCGCACCGGTCGGGGGAGAAACGGAGAGGGTCGCGTTCGGGATCGTGCCCGAGACCGAGATCTGGAGGAGCCCGTCCGGGTTCAATCGGAGGACGGAGAGGTTCGTCGAGAAGCGGTGGAGGTTCGGGGAGATCTCCGAGTTGAGGCTCGGCGCAACGGCGAGGTCGAACGGCACGTTCTCGATCGTGACCGAGGCGCCCGACGTCCCGATGCCGACACCCGAAGGGGCGCCGCCGGCGAACGCGCCCCACGAGCGTTCCAGCGAGCCGTCGAGGCTGTTGTTGTCGAATCGGAAGGCATACGGGGGCACCGGCGCCGTGGTGGTGTAGACCTCCTCGTAGTCCGTATAGTCGAGACTGCTGCCCCCGCCGCAGGAGAACGAGGAGGAGATGACGAAGCCCGTTCCCCCGGTCCCCGCGGTGTGGCTGAAGACGACCCCGACCCCGAGCTGGGTCACGACGAAGCTGACGAATCCCCCGCCGATCGACATGTCG
>DASYZN010000059.1:0-1722 GCA_035946105.1 Thermoplasmata archaeon
GACCAGAAGCCTCCCGGGGCGCGAGACGATCACGGAGATACCGTTCTGGGACGAAACCTCCCAGGCCTTGAAGCTGGGGGAGGCCGAATCTGCTATACCCTCCGCTCCCTCCGTGGCCCGAACGGCCCTGCGGGATAGGCGTTCGAGAGGGATTTCCGCTTGTGAAGATCCGCTCCGTGGAACCGGTCGAGGTGGCGGCTCCGTCCGGCGAACGCTCGAGCCCCTGGAGCTCGACGGTCCTGCTGACCCGGGTCACCTTGTCGAATGGGGCGGTCGGCTGGGGAGAGGCCCCCACGACGCTGATGACCCTTCCCGTTAGGGAAAGCATTCGGGAGGTGGCCCGCTTCTTCGAAGGCCGGGACCTGTCGGCCGCTTCCGAGGCGTTCGCGGAGTTCGACCGATACTCCTTCTATCGTTCCCGGTCCATGGAGGCCACCTCGGCCCTGAGCTCCGTCGACATCGCTTGCCACGACCTGCGGGGACGCGAGCTCGGCTGCCCGGTGTCGACCCTGCTGGGTGGTGCGCGCCGGGACCGGGTCCGGGCATATTCGAACGGATGGTACAGCGATTGCGTCGAACCCGACGAGTTCGCCGAGAAAGCCCTCCGCATGGTCCGCTCGGGGTTTCTCGCGCTCAAGTTCGATCCGTTCGGCGACGAGTTCGGCGGCCTTTCGGCGGAGGGGCTCGCGCGGGCCTCCGAGCGGGTCCGCGCGGTCCGGGAGGCCGTCGGCCCGCGGGTCGACCTCCTCATCGAGTACCACGGGCGGTTCTTCCCTGAGGCGGCCGTTCGGGCGGGGCGGGAGCTGGATCGATATGAACCCAGGTTCATGGAAGAGCCCGTTCGACCCGAACTCTCCGACGCGCTCGCGGACTTCCGGCGGGTGGTTCGCACCCCGGTCGCGCTCGGGGAGCGTCTTCTGACCCCCTCGGATTTCCTCAGCTTCCTGCGACGGGGGCTCGTCGACATTCTCCAGCCGGACATCACGAACTCAGGGGGGTTCACGTACGGTCGGGAGATCTCGGGGATCGCCGCGGCGTGCGGGGCCCCGGTCGCCTACCACAACGCCTTCGGCCCGGTTCAGACCGCTGCGACGCTCCAGATGGACGCGGTCCTCCCGACGTTCTTCCTCCAGGAGAGCTTCGAGGCGAGCTGGCCCGCCTGGAAACGGTCCCTGGTCCATGGGTACGAGATCGATCGGGGCCATTTCCGGATCCCGAACGGACCTGGGCTCGGGATCGAGGTCGACGAAGCTGCGGTCGAGCGTTTCCGCGCTGAGGGGATCATGGAACCGAAAGGGTTGGAACCCCCCTGGGTCATCGCCGGCACGTGGGCCTCGTCTCGGTCGCGATCGCAACACCGGTCTTCGGCCTCTCGCCCCCACCGGCGCGGGGCCCGTTCCCCTCGCGCCCGTCGATCCCAGCTCCATCGCCAGTGAACCGGACCCACGGTTCCCCACGTTGGTGCCCCGGGCGGGGGATCGGTCCTAGGCGGGACAATGGCTGCAGATGGGGTACGATTCCTGGACCCTGACCGACGGGCCGCGTTCGGGTCGGTCGGCCAGCATTGCCCGGGGCCGCGAGACGGCCACGGGCCGGTCATTCACGACGAGCCGGACCCACGCCCCGAGGGGCTGCGAAGGCGCCGTCGGACACCGAGCCAAGTCATCTCGGGCGGCGTCAGATCCCCTTGCCAAAGGCTGCCGATGATCTCGCCGAGATGAT
>DASYZN010000060.1:0-2387 GCA_035946105.1 Thermoplasmata archaeon
TGGATCCACTCCAGCCGCCCGAGCCCCGGCTGGCGCATGGTGAGCCCGATGCGGCTGTCGCGGGGCGAGATCTCGGAGAGCGAGAGCGAGACGACGCGCGAGCGGACCTTGTAGCCGACCTTCAGGTCCTTCTTCGTGTCGACGCCGACGAGCCGCTGGTTGTGCTCGTCGATGTTCACCCGATCGTCCATGATCTGGGAGACGTGCAGGAGCCCGTCGAGCGGCCCGAACCTCACGAACGCCCCGAACTTGCGGATCTCGACGATCGTCCCCTCGACGACCTCTTGCAACTCGGGCCGGAAGAGCAGCGCCTGATACTCGACTTCCTGGTAGACGCCGCCGTCGCCGTGGATGATGTGCCCCTCGCCGATCGGAGTGACCTCCTGGATCAGCACCGTCAGGTTCTGGCCGTCCACGAGCTTGCCCTCGAACTGCTGCTGGGCGAGCTCGGTGAGGACCGTCTCGATCTTCGGCCCGAGGCGCTCCGGCGGGACGCGCACCACGTCCCGGCGGTGGTCGATGAAATACATCCGCCGCGCGCGAGCAGGGTCGTCTATAAGATGCTTGCCGAAGGATGAGTTTCCGTCGGTCGGGGTGGGCGGCCCCGACGCCCCGGAGGCGCTCGCGGGTTCGGGACCGGAGGCGGGTCGAACGGCCCCGCGGCTAGGGGGACTCGGACCGGGCCACCTGCCCGCAACGGCCCACGGTGTTCCAATTGCGCCCGGTGGCGCGGCCGGCGAGGGTTCGTTCGATCCGGTCCGTGGAGAGGCGCGAGCGCCCGATGCCGTCCGGGTAGACCGCGTAGAGCGCCCGCCCCACCGATCGGACCGACTCGCGGCCGGGGATCCACGCCTGCAGGGCCGCGACGGCCGCCGGGCGGGGGGCGTCCTTCAGGAAATAGACGAGGAGGTGCGAGGGGTCCGAGGACGCCGCCTCGGGGAACGGGTTCGAGCGGAGGACCCTCTCGAGTTCGTCGGCGTCCCGGACGAGGAAATCGGTCGCCCATCGATGCCGTCGGAGCGCTTCGCCTTCCAGCCGCTGCTCGAGGGCCCCGGTCGGTTGCCGGGGGGCCCGGAAGACGACGTTCCCGGTCTGCTGGACGGTTTCGATCCCCTCGAAGCCGACCGAGGCAAAGAATCCCCGCAGCGCCTCCATCCGGATCGAGAGATGCTTTCCGAGATTGATCGCCCGGAGGAACGCGACGTAGGTCGTCACGCGCCGCCCCGGCCCTTCCCGGGAAGGAACCTCGACCTCCCTAGGACGGCCCCGCCGCCCGGGATCGTCGCCGCCTCCCTCACAGGCCGGGGGAGGCGCCCAGGAAGTGCCCGATCAGGAACCCGGCGAGTCCCCCGGCGAGCCCGATCAGGACCATCTGGGCCCCGTTCCTCCACCAGCGGCCGGCCGTGACCTTCGCCTCGTACCAGCCGATGGCGAACAGGGAGGCGCCGCTGACCCCGACGGAGAGCGTCGCCCCCAGGAGGACGTTCCCCCCGACGAAGAGGAACGGCGCCAGCGGGAGGAAGTGGCCGAGCACGGTCGCCGTGCCGACGATCCACGCGCTCGTCGTCGGGGCGCCCTCGGCGACGGGGGCGAGCTTGAGCTCGAACGCCATCATGAACTCGAGCATCGCGCGGGGATTGCCGCAGAGGCGGTTCAACAGCTCCTCGAGATCGGAGCCCGAGTAGCCCCATTCGGCGAGCACGGCCCGGATCTCGCCCCGCTCCGTCTCGGGGACGTCCCGCATCTCCTGCCGCTCCCGCTCGACCTCGCTCAGGTAGAGCCGGCGCCGGGTCCGGGTCGAGGTGTAGGCGACCGCGCCCATGGCGATCGACTCGGCGCCCATCGCGGCCAGGGTGGCGACGAGGATCAGGCGGACGTCGTGGGTCGCGGCGGAGAGGCCGAGGATGATCCCGAGGACGTTGACGATCCCGTCCTGGCTCCCGAGGATGAAGTCCGAGAGCAGGGTGGGCCGCGGGTGGGATTCGTGTGGGACGGCCACTCGACCTCCCACGAGGCGCCCCGTGAAAAGGGTATCGCGCCGGCGAGGAACGACGGCGGAATCCGGCGGGAGGCGGGTCGCGGGGCGCTAGCCCGGCGCGGGGATGCCGAGGCTCCGATCGGTGAGCGCGATCGAGGTCCGGGCGTCCGCCGTGAGCTCGAACATCGCCCGGATCGCGTCGATGTTCTCGGGGACGACGATGGACTCCTGGTGGATCGCCTGGAAGAAGTAGAGGTCCCGGCCGTCGAGCTTGATCCCGTCCTCCCAGAGGCCGTTCTCCATGAAGTCCGATCGGCCCGACGCGCCGCGGTCGCGCGCGTACTCGATCACCTGCGGCGTCCCCTCCACGAGTTCCCAGCGGTGGAAGACGTGGAACCGGGGCGCCCGT
>DASYZN010000061.1:0-14325 GCA_035946105.1 Thermoplasmata archaeon
GTTCCGCCCCGGCCGATCCCGGCGGAGGGAGGGTGACGGTCCTCTACGTGCGGATCCCGGAGGACCGGGTCGGGGTGGCGATCGGCCCCGGCGGCCGCACGAAGCGATCCGTCGAGCTCGAGACCGGCGCCCAGGTCGAGATCGGCACCGAGGACGGCGAAGTGCGGGTCTCCGTCCCGGACGACCAGGACCCCACCCCGGCCCTGAAAGCCCGCGACCTCCTCTGGGCGATCGGCCGAGGGTTCTCCCCGGAACGGGCGCGGCGGCTCCTCAAGGAGGGGACGTACCTCGCCGTCATCGACATCAAGCAGGTGAGCCGGAAGAAGGGGAAATCGGCCCTCTGGAGGGTCCGATCGCGCCTCATCGGCACGGAGGGCCGTGCGCGCACGCGCCTCGAGGAGCTTTCGGGATGCTCGATGAGCGTCTACGGCTCGACGGTCGCCCTGATCGGGACCGAGACCCAGCTCGATCGAGCGACCCGAGCCATCGAGCTCCTCCTACGGGGCAGCGAGCACACGACGGTCTTCCATATGCTCGCAGGCCTCCGACGGACCGACGCCCGTAACGCGGCCGTGTCCCCGGCGACGGTCGACGAACCGCCGGAGTAGATCGTGGGGAAGATCATCCCGCTCGAGGGGGACGCACTGCCTTGGGCGCGCTCCCGGTTCGCCCGGTACTACGAGCGCACCCCGATCCCCCCCCCGAGCGCGCTCGCCGAGCGGGAGTTCGCCGCCTTCCCGTTCGGGGTCGAGTCCGGGATGCGGCGCCACGCGGCCCTGCCGAGTTCGGAGGCGTTCCACCGATTCCTCACCTCGGTCGTCCCGCGGCACGTCTACTACTCCTCCGCCTACTACGTTCACCCCGAGCATCCGACGATGCCCGGGAAGATCTGGCAGGGGGCCGACGTGGTCTTCGACCTCGACGCCGACCACCTCCGGCAGTCCGAGGGACTCAGCTACGCCGCCCAGCTCGCCTTGGTGAAGGAGCAATTGAAGCGGCTCTACGACGACTTCCTAACCACCGATTTCGGCCTCGATCCCACCCAGGCCGAGATCGTCTTCTCTGGGGGCCGGGGCTACCACGTGCACGTTCGCGACGAACGCTTCCGCGGACTCACGAGCCCGGCCCGCCGCGAGCTCGTCGATTACCTACAGGGATCGGAGACCGACCTCGTCGCCTCGGTCCTCGAGGAGCGGCACGCCGATGGGGCGGGGGGTCCCGCGAGGAAGTTCCGGCGCCTGAGTCCCCCGGAGGCCCCGGGCTGGAAGGGCCGGACCACCCGGGGGCTCCAGGCGATCCTCGCCCGTTGGGAGTCCGAAGGTCCCGAGGTCGCCGCGTCGGAGATGATCCGCTCGGGGATGGCCGTCCCCGACGCGAAGCGGCTCGCCCGCGCCCTCCTCAAGGACGGCGGCGGGGCGAAGATCCGTTCGACCCTCGCCCTGGGGGCGCTCCCGAGGGAGATCCCGCTCGAGCTGCTCGCGATCGTGCTCAAGAGCGCCACGGTCGAAGTCCAGGGGGAGACGGACGCCCCCGTGACGACGGACATCCACCGGCTGATCCGCCTCCCCGGCTCCCTGCACGGTGGCACGGGGTTCCGGGTGCTTCCCGTCGCCCGGGACGCGCTGGATGCGTTCGATCCGTTCGAGGCCGCGGTCTACCCCGGGGACCCCGAGGTCCGGGTGGCGATCACCCTTCTCGACGCCGTCGATCACCCGTTCCGGGAGCGGATCACGGGGCCGGTGGGACGCGACCTCGAGGTCCCCGAGGCCGAGGCGCTCTTCCTCGTCCTCAGGGGCGAGGCGTCGCTTCGGGGGGCGGGGCCGCCTCCGCCTTGACCGGCACCGACAGGCGCCCGATCCGCTCGATCGATCCTTCGATGAGATCGCCGGCCTTCAGCCGTCGGGTCTCCTGGCCGAACTCGAACCCCGGGGTTCCGCCGAGGGTGCCGAGGGAGATGAGGTCCCCCGGCTCCAGGGTGATCCCCCGGGTGAGGTGCTCGATCACCGCCGGGATCCGGAAGAGGTAATCCGACGTGTCGCCGGACTGGCGGACCGTTCCCCCGACCTTGAGCTCCATCTTCAAGGGATACGGCTCCCCGACCTCCTCCTTCGGGACGATCCACGGGCCGACGGCCATCGTGGCGTCGAACCCCTTGCCCATCACCCAGTCGGTCCCCTCCCCCGGAGGGTACTGGAGGTCCCGGTAGCCCATGTCGAGGACGACGGTATAGCCCGCGACGATCTCCATCGCCTTCGAGGCGGCGACCCGCTTGCCGCGCTGGCCGATGACCACGGCGAGCTCGAGCTCGACGTCGGGGAAGGTCCCCGTCGGATTGAGGACGAGCGGCTCCCCCGGTCCCACCAGGCTGTTGAAGAAGCGGGTGAAGGCGTACGGGCGCGTCGGGGCCGCCCGATGCTGCTCGGCGACGTGGCTCTTCGAGTTCGTGGCGAGGCAGTAGATCTTCGACCCCGCGATCACCGGCGCGAGGAGCCGCACCCCCTCTTCCGGCTTGAAGAGGAGTCGGGCGCCCGTGGCGGCCCTCGGGGTCCAGCCCGCCTTCCGGCGCCGCTCGATGTACTCCACGATCTTCCGGGTGATCTCGACCGACTCCGGACCCCCCTGGAAGAACGCTCGCATGTCGCGGAATCGGCTCGGATCGGCCCCCTTGATCGGGTTCACCCCGAAGTAGTCCCGGCAGGCCGTGTCGAGGTCGATGTACTCGTTCTGGTCCGTGATCATGCCGAAGTGGAACTGGTCGGCGAGGAGGAAGTGGACGAGCTTCATGGGTCGGCGCTCCGGCGGGGTCGGAGCCGGACGGACAGATAAGCGCCCCGCTCAGGGCGCGGGCCGGCCCCTCGGCCGATAGGTGAGCAGCGTCCCTTCGCCGAGCCGCTGGGAGCCGGTCTGCTCGAGGGGGACGGCCGACGACGCATCCGGGCATTCCGGGCCGAGGGCGAGCGAGGGGGCGTCGTGCCCCCCGATGACCACCGGCGCGACGAAGACCGTCGCCTCGTCGAACCGGCCCTCCCGGAATACGGAGGCGAGCACGGCCCCTCCCCCTTCGACGAGGACCCGGCCGATCCCCCGGGCCCCCAAGTGCGACCATAGCGCCTCGAGGTCGACCTCGGCATGGCCGAGGGGCACGACGTCGATGCCGGTCGGGAAGCGGGCCCGGCAGCGGTCCGTCGTCGCCAGAAGGGTCGGGGCCGAGCCGTCGAGCACCTTCGAGGTCGGCGGCGTGCGTCCGATGGAGTCAAGGACCACCCGCAGCGGGGAGAGCCCCGGGGCCTGGTGGAGCCGTTCCCAGTGGACCGTCAGCGACGGGTCGTCGGCCAGGACGGTCCCGACCCCGACGACGATCGCCCCGACGCTCGCCCTCAGCCGCTGGACCCGATCGAGGTCCTCCGGCCCCGAGAGCCACGCGCGGCGGCCCTTCGCATAGGCGAGGCGGCCATCGACCGAGACCGCGCAGTTGATCAGGATCTCGGGACGACGACCCGCCCCGGTCACGGCTCCGCCCTGAGGTGCTCGGCGAGCCGATCGGCGAGGCCCCGGGTGTCGATCCCCTCGGCGCTGAGGTCGCTGAGATTGATCCGCACGTTCGCGGCGGCGCCCGTTCGGGCCGCCAGGAGGAGGGCGAGGGCCGTCTCGAGGTCACTCAAGAGGGCGGGCTTCGCCCGGGGGCGCAGCCGATCGAGGAGGTCGGAGACCGATCGGGCGAGTCCGGCGGTCTCGAGCGGCACCTCTGCCGCCGTACGGACCGCGGCCCGGTGGGCCTGGCGGGCGAGGGCATCGTCCGCGGCGGCCTTGCGGGCCTTCTTCGTCGCGCGGACCGTCTCGTAGGAACGGGCGTCCTCGTCGACGAGCTCGAGGAAGCGGGCGCGGGCCGTGCCGAGGGTCGCCAGGGCCTCGTCGACCTCGGGATCCGCCGGGCCGGGGAGCCTCGAGTAGCGCAGCACCATCTCCCCGAGCGCCGCGCCCAGGGTGCCGGCGACGGCGGAGGCGCTTCCGCCGCCCGGGGTCGGGGTCTTCGCCGAGAGCCGCTCCGCGAACTCCCGAACGCTCCCGGCGGCGAGAGGGTCCGCTCGCGCGGCGCCGACCGGTCCCTCCCCCTCCCTAAGCCGCCGTTCGAGGATCTGCCGTCGGTCGAACCCCTGCAACCGGAGATAATGCTCGGCGGCCTCCAGGAGGGCGTCCTCTGGGACGAGACCGACGATCTCGGACCGGGCGACCTCGACACCGGCCCGGGCGGCGGCCGATCGGACCGCGTCGAACGCCGTCGAGATCGGGGTGACCCGGAAGTCGGTGAGGTTCATCGAGACCTGCGCCTGATGTCGTTCGGCGAGATCGAACCCGAGCGCCTTGACTTCGGGAAGGCCCCCGTCCCGGGCCCGCACTTCGTGGGCGATCCGCTTCGCGAGGGCCACGTCGTCGGTCGCGAGGTCGACGTTGTAGGCGATCAGGACCGGCCGAGCACCGACGGCGACGATGCCCGCGGTGGGGTGGACCCGGGGTTCCCCGAAATCCGGCGCCCGCTCGGGGTGGTCGGCGATCTCGTCCCGGATCGCCTCGAACCCTCCCCGCCGGACGACCGCAAGATCCGCCCGTTCTGGACGCCGAGCGGACTGGGCGTACAGGTAGACGGGTACCCCGAGCTCGGTCCAGATCCGGCGGGCGAGGCGTTCGGAGAGCGCGATCGCCTCGGGGACCGTCGCCTCGTCGAACGGGACGATGGGGACGACGTCGACCACCCCCATCCTCGGGTGTTCGCCCGCGTGTTTGGTGAGGTCGAGGGTCTCCACGGCCGTCCGGGCCATCCGGAACAGCGCCTCGAGGAGGGGCTCCCCCTCTCCCGCCACCGTGATCACCGAGCGGTGATGGTCCGCGTTCCGCTCGACGTCGAGCACCCGAACGCCCGGGACCGAGCGGGCCGATCGGGCGATCGCCTCGACCTTCGCGGGGTCGCGACCCTCGGAGAAGTTCGGCACCGACTCGAAGAGCTTCACGGCGTCCTCACGGGAAGGCGTCCAGGAGGGCCTGCTTGCGGCCGTCGTGGGGCCGGTGGAGCGCCTCGGCCCCGGCTCGCGCCTTCGAAAGGGTCGCGTGGACCCGGTCCTGAGAGAACCCGTGCCCCTCGACGAGGATTCGGTCCACTTGGGCCTCGTCGATCTCCCCGAAGGCGATCGGGGGCGAGGGAACCACCTCGGGGGATCGGAAGATCTCGGCGACGGCCCGGGCCTCCTCCTCGGGGAGGCCTCCGACCTTCAGCGTCTCCGACCACCCGAGGTGTCGGCGCACGAGAGCGAGGGAGCGCTTCGGACCATAGCCCTTCGCCCCGTCGTTGAAGTCCGTGCCGACGAGGAGTCCGATCATCAGGAGCTCCTCCTCGGAGATGCCGAGGTCGGAGAGCACCCGCTCCCGCTCGACGAGCTGGGCCGGGGGCTGCGAAGCGCCCCGAGGGCGCGCCGCGAGGCCCCGAACGAGGCGGGGCGCGCCGAAGAGGAGGCTATCGTAGTCCTCCGAGGCCGCGGACCAGACCGCGCCCTCGGCCGCCATGCGGGCCGCCTGCGCCTCCCCCTCCGACGGCGCCTGCACCGTCGGGACCCCGAGGGCCTTGAGGAGCTCCATCGCCTCCGCGGCCATCGGCCGGGTGAACCGGGAGGTCGCCGCGGCCTTCCGACGGGCCGTCTCGAGGTCGCCCTTGTCGAGCGCCTCCTTCCACTCCGCCTCGGCCCGCTCCTTCGCGAGGAATCGGGCCCGGAGCGTCCCGGACTTCAGCTCGGGGGGCCGTCCGTCGAAGACCCAGACCGGCCCGATCCCTTCCGAGAGCAGGGAGGCGGTCCGATAGAGCACCCCCATGAGGTGGCTCGTGACCCGGCCCTCGGGGTCCGAGAACGGCTGGCCGTCCCGCTGTCGGATCGTGGCGAGGAACTGGTACATCGCGTTGTTGCCGTCGATGGCGAGGCGGCGTCCGGCGAGCGACGACCAGGGGATCTCCGATCGGACGATGAGGTCGCGGATCGGCAGCCCCACGAGGGCCCCGAGCGGGGCGGGCTACTTGGCCCTTCGGTCCCACGGGGCGGCGGCCCACGTCGGCCCGGTCGGACGGCGGGTCGGTGGGCGCCCTACCGGTTCCGCCGAGGGTAAGTATCGGGGGGGATAGGACTCCCCGATGCCCGGCGACGAAGATTGGGTCGACGAAGGTCCGAAGGGTCTCGCCGAAGGGGCCATTCTCCTCTCGAGCTTTCCTTCCGCCGGACTCGCCGCGACCGTCGCCGCCCACTACATCGTCCAGACCCTCCACCTCCCGAGGATCGGAGCGCTCGATCACCCGGATTCGGCCTCGTTGGCGATCATCCGAAGCGGGCACGTCGAGCCCCCCGTGAGGATCCACGGCCGCCCGGATCTGGGCGTCATCCTCTCGGAGCTGCCGGTGTCGGCCGGATCGAGCCCGGCGCTCGCCCGCCGCATCCTGCAGGGAGCGAATCGCCGAAAGGTCCGTCGGGTCATCGCCCTGGAGGGCGTCATTCCGCACCCCGCGGAACACGAGGCCTCCGACCTCGAGGAGATCGTCTGGTCGGTCTCCTCCCCGACCTCCGAGGAGATGCAGGACCAGCTCACCAAGGCGAGGACCCGGCCTTTGGAGGACGGCGTGATCGGCGGGGTCTCCGGCGCGCTCCTTCTCGAGTCCCTTCGGACCCCCGTGGCCGTCTCGGTCCTGCTCGTCAGCGCGCTCCACGCCTCCGAGGGGTTCCCCGATCACCGCGCGGGGGCGACGCTCATCGAGACCCTCGACCGCCTGCTTCCCGAGCTCAAGATCGAGACGGGTCCCCTCCGCACTCAGGCCGAGGCGATCGAGCGGGGCTTGCGGGCGGCCCTGAAGAGCCGTCGGCGGTCCGAGGGACCCGCGGAGTCCCCGATCTCGGAGCCGACGATCTACGGCTAGTCTAGCCGCCGAAGGTGTCCGTATAGGTGAGCAGGTAGAGGGCGCCCGCCACGACGACGGCGAGGAGGCCGAGGATGGCGAGGGGATTCGAGGCGAACTTCCAAATGGTCACCCCGATCAGCACGGCCGGCAATAGGAACGTCGCGAGCACCGTCAGGAGGCGTCCGTCCATCGTCGCGCCGAGGCCGGCCCCGACTTAAGCTAGGCTCCCGCGCCCCGCCCCCAAGGGTTCGACCCGGCCGATCGGCCGACCGGTTCAACGGGGCTCGGATCCAGCGGGCGGGGGTAGGATCTCGAACGTCAGCTCGACCCCCTCGGGACCCGGCGCGGCCTGGATCGGCGCCATCCGGGGGGCGAGCGGCCCGAGCGGATCGGGTTCGCCGAGCGCCGGTTCTCCGATGCGCGGACGCAGGGACGCGGAGCTCCGCGAGAGGGCGGCGAGGCGCTCCGCGTCGAGGACCATCTCGGCCGGGCGGATGAGCTCCCGATCGATGAGGCCCGAAACGAGGTCGCCCCAATGCCGCTCGATGCGGTTCATCGGCATCCGGGGATCGGTGCGGACGAGGGACTCGTTGTCGAGGACCTGCAGGCTCGCCTTGCCCTGCGACTGCTTCTCGACGAACCCCTCGAGGAAATGGAGCCGAGCGATGGCGCGATCGGCGATCGCCCGCCGCTCTCCCTCGCATTCGAACGGCTTCACGACGAAGACCTTGAGAGCCTGCGAGGCGCGCGCGGCGGCCTCGAGCACCGTGGGAAGCGCCCCGGTTCCCGTGCCCCCTCCGAGGCTGGCGAGGATCGTTACGAACGTCGCCCCCTCAAAGACCCGGTCGAGCGCCGGTTCGGCGGCCTGGGCCAGCCGGTGACCGACCGCCGCCGAGCCGTTCGTATCGGGTTCGGCTCCGCCCTCGGGGCTCAGGCATATCCGCCGATCGAAATCCTCGAGGTCCTGGACCCGGGCATCGCAGTTGATCGCAAGGGTCTCGAGGTAGGGGAGGTTCCGTTGGGCGATGTTCCGGGCGATCCGGATGGCGGCGCCCCCCACGCCCACGAGGACGAACCGGATGTCTCGGCCGAGCCGCAGACTTTCGAGCGCTTCTTCGGCGCCCTCGTCCCCGATCGACCCGTCGATGGCTCCCAACCCCTCGCGCTCATGGTTTCCGAACATGCGAACCCCCGCCCCAACCCGTCCCGAACCGCTTACCGACCGACGACGCCCCGACGCTCGAGGTCCCCGCCGCTGCGGCCGAGCTCCTCGAGGCGACGGCGGGTCTCCCCGGCCTCGCGAACGGCGCTGCGAGATCGGGCCACGGTTTCGGTGACTTTGAGTTCCAGCTCGCCCCTTCGAACGAGCTGGGCGAGGAGGTCGCTGAGGGGCTGTCCGTTCGAGGCGAGCTGTCCGTAGGCCTCGAGGGCTTCTACCTCGTCCCGGCGAAGACGGACCGCGACCTCGACGAGGCCGTGAGGGTCGATAGGCGCCGGGAGCGGCGGGACCGCGGCCGAGGCCTTCGATTTGAGGAACGCTCGAAGGGCCGATCGGACGAGATCCGAACGACTTCGGAAGTCGCCGTGGATCACGAACGAATCGATCAACTGGAGCTCCCGGCGGTTGCAGCGCACCCCGATCCGTTCGTCCTCGGGTCGGAGCGCCCTCCGTGTCGCGGGGTCGGGAGAAAGGGGATCCTTCGCGTTGTCGAACACGGATGGCTCGAGCTATGGAAATTCCATTTACTTAAAGGAACGCATACCGCTGCGAGAGAAACCCCCCTAGGATCTCGGAATCCGTTTTCTTGACGTGTCGAACAAAAGTTCCCAGGGATGTCGGTGCGACCCGGCGCAGAAAATCGCCGTATAACCGCCGCGGACCCACCATGGAAACGCGCCGCGAAATTCGCGGACGGAGTCGAAGGGCTGAACGTTATCCCAACGGAGACGGGTGAGGAACGTCTAAATACCGTTCCCCACCCATTCTAACCCCAGAGATGATCCGCCCTCCCTTGGGTCGCGCGTCGTCGATCTCTCGGACCTCGGGCCCCCGACGCGGGGTTGGTGTTCGTCGACCGTATCGGCGGCATCGCCGGGGGGCCTCCGAGGTCCTGGCCACGATCATCCTCCTCGCGATGACGGTCACCCTGTTCTCGGCGGTCTTTCTGAGCTTGAACCGCCTTCCGAAGGCGCCCCCGCAACCGGTGAACCAGTTCACCGCCTCCCTCTCCTACGGACAGGCCAACGGAAAGCTTCCGACGAAGATCATGTCGCTTTCCTTGGTGCACCTCTCCGGGCCGGTCGTGACGGGATCGGTGGCGGGTCAGACCGCGATCTACGTCTCTTCCCAGAACCGTTCGGCCGTCTTTCCGACCCCGTTCACCCTCCCGCAAGGGCTCGGCGGATCGACCGCCTGGTCTTTCGGGCAGACCTGGACCGTCAACATCTCCACGAACCTCGTCTTCTCTCCGGACAACCTCACCGTGGCGATCGTCTCGGCCGACCAGCTCCTGTTCCGGGCGGTGCTGACCGCCTCGACGTCGACCGCCGCGCCGTACTTCACCGAGGCGACCGTGACCAGCAGCCCCGCGGCCAATCCACTTCCCGCCTCGAGCACTTACAACGTCTCCGTCGGGGTCGTCTGCGCGGGAGGGCCGTGTTCGACCGTCAAGGTGAACATCTCCGAACTGCAGGGCAGCACCACCCCCCCGATCTCGCTCGCCTTCGCCTCCAAGCTGGGGATCTGGTGGTGGCTCTCCTCGGCGAGTTCGGACAAGACGCCGAACCCCGCGACGACGACGACCTACTATGTGTTCGTGACAGCCACCGATAGCTCCGGGCGCACGGACACCACGGTCGTCTCGGTCCCCGTCGCCTGAGCGCTCCGATCGCGCCCGATCCCGCGGGGCCGCCGTTCAGGGCGGGTTCGAGGGAAGGGCCTTGGACGCTTCCGCCGTTCGCTTCGAGAGGTTCGCGCCGCACTTCCAGCACTGCGTTTCGTTCGGATAGACCACGGCCTGGCAGTTCGGGCAGCTCAGTTCGGTGGAACTTGGCGCGGCCGAGCCTCCGGAGGTCGGCGTCGTGCCCGCCGGATCGCCAGGGGGGCTGCGCTCCCCTGAAACCGCAAGCGGAACGCGGCTCGCCTTACGACGGGCCTCCCGGTTCTTCAGGAGCACGTAGACGAGTAGGGCCGCGTAGAAGACGAGGCCGGGGAAGATCAGGACGTTGAAGTAGATTGAAGGGATCAGCAACGTGACCGTTCCGAAGAAGTCCCCGGTGACGGGTCCTTCGACCCCGGCGAACCCTCCCCCCGAGGAGAGGAAGTCGTAGGTGAGGTTCTGGCTCTTGAGGTCCCGCTGGGCCGCGGAGACGTCCCACCACCAGACGTTGACCCCGGGCAACCGCTCGGTGAAGGTCACGTTCTGATCGGCGATCGGAGGGACCAGGAAGCTGTGGTTGAAGGTATAGAAGGGGTAGGGACCCGGGCAGTTCGGGGAGGCGTTGCCCGTCGCGCCGGGGCAGGTGGTGACGTAGAGGGTGAGCCATTGGACCGTCGTGTTCTTCGGGAGATATTGCGGCACCACCTCCACCGTGAACGTGTAGGTTCCCCCCGCGGCGCCCGTGAACGGGGTCACGTGGGCGTTCTGGAGCACCGACCCGCCGTTCCCGTACGGGAGATCCGAGCTCGAGCTCGCGAGGGGGCTCGGCTGCCGAAGCTCGTCGGCGTAGAGGACGGAAAAGACCGGAGCGGTGATCAGGAGCACGGCCAGCCCGGCGAGGGCGAGCTGTCGGGGGCGTTTCCATCCGGCGTAGATCGGGAGCCCGAGGCCGAAGACCAGGAGCGCGAGGACGGCGATGTAGATGCCCGCATACAGCATGCTCCCGATCAGGGCGAGGAGGGTGAGCCCCATGAGGGCCGCCCGACCGATCGGTCGTGCGACGAACCCACGGAAGCCGCCGGCAAGGTCCACGGGCGGGGCCGAGCGGAGGACTCCATATAAAGGGATAAGTGAACCCTCGAGGTGCGACGACGATGCACCGAGCGCTCATCGTGCTGGACGGCCTTGGAGACCTTCCGAACCCCGAGACGGGCGGCCGGACCCCCACGGACGCGGCCGCGACGCCGCATCTGGACGGCTTGGCGCAACGGGGTCGATTGGGCCTCGTCGACCTCCTCGGTCCCGGGATCGCCCCGGAGTCCGACGCCGGGGTCATCGCCCTTCTCGGTCTTGATCCCGTGACCGACTCCCCCGGTCGTGGGGTGCTCGAGGCGCTCGGGATCGGGCTCCCGCTTTCGGCCGGCGACATCGCGCTCCGCCTCAACTTCGCGACCAGCGACGGCGACGGGATCATCATCGATTCCCGGGTCGGTCGGTCCCTCGGCACGACCGAGGCGGCCTCGCTCGCCCGAGCGCTCACCGAGGCGGACCTCCTCGAGGACCACGGCGTCCGGGCCGAGGTCCGAGCGACGGTCGGCCATCGTGGGGTCCTCTGGCTGCACCCCCGGGAGGGGGGACCGCTCTCGCCCGCCATCTCCAATTCGGATCCGTTCTACGCTCGTGAGGGCGGGATGGGCAAGGCTCGGCCGCGCGTCGGAGCGGCCCGCCCCGAACCCGTCCGAGCGATGGACGGTTCCGCGGCCGCGCTTCGGACGGCCGACCTCGTGGAGACGTTCCTTTCGAAAGCCCGGCCGATCCTCGTCGGCCACTCGGTCAATGCGAAACGGGCCCTCGGGGGCCGCCCGATGGCGAACGATCTCCTGCTCCGTCACGCCGGCACCCTCCCCTCGACCGGTCCCGGCTCGTTCGAGGCTCGCACGGGGTGGCACGGGGCGGCGATCACGGAGATGCCCGTGGAGCGCGGCATCGCCCGTTGGCTCGGGCTCGACGATCGCTTCGTGGGCCCGATGGGCCCCGATCGCGCGGCGGCCCTCACCGAGCGGGCGGCGGTGACCCGCCAGGCGCTCGCCGACCACGATTTCGTCTACGTCCACCTGAAGGGGCCGGACGAACCCGGCCATGACGGCCGGGCGAGGGCCAAGCAGGAGGTGATCGAGGCGATCGACCGTTCGTTCTTCGGGCCGTTCCTCGACGGCCTCGATCTCGCGACCCACCGCATCCTCGTGACCGCAGACCACTCGACGCCCTGCGCGTTGATGGCCCACTCCGACGATCCGGTCCCGACCCTCTTGGCGGGACAGGGGATCGAACCGGCGCCGGGTTCGCCGGGTCGCGTCAAGTTCGGGGAGTCGGCGGCCGCCAGCGGAGCGCTCGGCCGTCTGAGAGGAAATCAGGCGCTCGCGCTGCTCGATGGAGCGGGCCGGCGCCCGGCATGAGGAGCCTCGCGCTCTGGGCGCCGCGGAGCGAGGGAGAACGGGTCCGCCGCCTCCTCGTCGAGGGCCGGCATCTTCGGAACGACCTTCGGATCGCGGCGGAGGGCGATCGGATCGTCTTCCCGCTCGTGGACCGGCCCGAACCGCCGATCCCCGGGACCTCGATGGGCGAGGCGGACCTGCGCCCGGTGCCGGGCGAGCGGCGGCCGACGGACTATCGTGCCCTTCTGAGGCTCCCCGAGCCGATCGCCGACCGGCTCCCTCGGGGATTCGACGTCGTGGGGGATCTCGTGCTGGTCCGGTATCCGGACGAACTCGGCCCGTGGTCCAGGGAGATCGGGGAGGCCCTGCGGAAGTTCGTCCCGGGAACCCGCCGGGTCGGTCGCGACCTCGGCGTGCACGGCCCCGAACGGATCCGCCGACTGGAGGCGATCTCGGGCGAGGGGTCCTGGTCGACCGTTCACCGAGAGAACGGGCTCTCGATCGAGGTGGCCCTCGATCGGGCATACTTCTCCCCCCGCCTGGCCCGGGAGCATGCCCGGATCGCGGAAGCGGTTCGATCCGGCGAGCGGGTGCTCGACCTCTGCTGCGGGGTGGGGCCGTTCACATTAGGGATCGCTCGGACCCGTCGCGCCCGCGAGATCGTCGCGGTGGATTCCAACCCCGCGGCGATCGAGCTCCTCAACGCAAACCTCGTGCGGTTGGGCGAGTCGGTCTTAGTGACCGCCGTCCGACGCCCGCTCGAGGAGTTCCTCCCCTCCGCCGGGACGTTCGACCGCATCGTGTTCAATCTTCCGCGCGAGGGAGCCCACCATCTCTCCAAGGTGGGGACGATCGCGGGTAGCGGAGGCACGCTCCACTTCTACGAGGTCGTTCCCCGGGCGATCCGCCCCCGTCATGCGGGGGAGCTTCTCGAACAGCTGACGACCTTGAGCGGCCCGTGGCGCCTCCTCGACGAACACCTGGTGCATCCGTACTCCCCCGCAGACGATATGGTGGCGTACACGTTCCAGCGCATCGGGGAGTGAACTCGTCATGCCGCTCACGGTCTCGCTCGCCGACGTCTCGGAGGGCGACCTCCCGCTCGTCGGCGGAAAGGCGAGCAAGCTCGGCGAGGTCCTTCGGCAGGGCCTCCCGGTTCCCCCGGGGATCGTCCTCAGCACCGAGGCTTACGAGCGGTTCGTCTCGGAGACCAACCTCCACGAGGTCATCCCGACCGCCCTCGCTTCCTTAGACCCGTCCCGGCCGGAGACGATCGAAGCGGCCTCCCGCACCATCCGATCGGCGTTCGAGGCCGCACCCCTTCCCTCCGCCCTGGCGAGCGCGCTGACCCACGCGATCCAGGCCTTCCTGGACGAGCACAAGGTCCGCTTCGTGGCGGTCCGTTCCTCCGCGACGGCCGAGGACCTCGAAGGCGCCTCGTTCGCGGGGCTCCAGGAGACGTACCTGAACGTCCAGGGGGTCGAGGCGATCCTCGCCGCGGTCCGCCGGTGCTGGGGGAGCCTGTTCACCCCGAGGGTCCTCGTCTATCGAGCGCGCAAGGGCTTCGACCACGCCACGGTGCGCCTCGCGGTGCTCGTCCAGAAGATGGTCGAGGCGACCGTCAGCGGCATCCTCTTCACCCGCGACCCGAACACCGGGGAGAACCACATGATCGTCGAGGCGGGCTTCGGCCTCGGCGAGGCGATCGTCGGCGGCGAGGTGACGCCGGACCACTACGTCGTCGACGGGGCCTCCCAGCGGATCGTCCACAAGCAGATCTCGGAACAGACGTTCCGCCTCGATCGCGCCCCGTCGGGAGGGAACGTCAAGCGCGAGCTTCCGCCCGGCGAGCGGGACCGCCAGAAGCTCCCGGACGACCGGATCCTGCGCCTGGCCTCGCTCGCGCGCGTCATCGAGTCCCATTACCGGCGCCCCATGGACGTCGAGTGGTGCGCCGATGCCACCTCGCTCTACATCGTCCAGGCTCGGCCGGTCACGACCCTGCCCGCCGACGGCCCGGGTCCCCCGAGATCCTCCCCTTCGTCCGCCTCGGACTCCGCCCGGGCGGGCGAGGCGCCCGGAG
>DASYZN010000062.1:0-4936 GCA_035946105.1 Thermoplasmata archaeon
CCCGTTCGGATCCGGATCCCCCGACGCCCCCGGGTCCCCCCGGCGCCCCGGGGGACCCCGGGGAGCGCTCGCCTTAGACGACGGTGACCGTGCCGGCCATGAGGCCCTCGGTCGTCATCGCGCTCGGATCGCAGGGCGCCATGCAGTTCCAGGAGAACATCCCGGTCGCGTTGAAGTAGGCCCCGAAGGTCACGGAGACCGGGTCGGAGACGGAAAAGGCGGGCGGGACCACGACGTTGAGCATGCCCATGTCGTGCCCTCCGCCCGCCATCATGCCGCCGCTGGTACGCGACATGACCGTGAAGGTGTGGGCGACGCCGTCCAGAGCCAGCGACGAGACGACGTGCGTCGTCCCGTGCCCCGTGATCGTCTCGCCGCCGCCCACGGTCCCCTGGACCGCGTCGAACGCGGCGGGGACGGGGTTCGAGCCGTTGTCGAAGCTGGTGATCGTGATCTCGACGAGCGTGTGCGCCGGCACGGTGAAGTTCGCCGGGAAGTACTCGTCGAGCCCGGTGGCGGGGTTCCAGCCGATGGTCAGGTTCACGTAGTCCACCGTCGCGCCGCTCGCCGACGTTCCGCTCGTGCCGTCGGTCGACCGGGCGGGCGCACCGCCCCCCCCGAGGCTCATCCCGAGGAGGAGTCCCACCACCAAGACCGCCGCCAATCCTGCCGCCGTCCACGCGTACCAGCTGTTGTCGTTCATGGTCGTCTACACCCGACCATGGTCGAGGGGGTCCATGGGAGTGGCGCAACTTTTCAGGCGCGGTTCTCAATTCTGGGAGCCGCGGTCGGGGCCGCCTTTCGGGCCCTCCTAGGGCCGGTCCATTTCTGGATCGACCGTTCAGTCGATCCGCAGGAGGTCGTACCGACCCTCGGGATCGCTCCAGTCGAGCACGTAGCCGGGGGTCTCGGGCCGCACCCCCGAGATCACCACCCGGCCGAGATGCTCGCGAACCTTGAGGTGGGTCTCCACGGAGGGGAGCGCGGCCTGGGTCAGCGGGTCGTCGCTGCGCCCGAAACCGAGCCCGTGGAATCGGGGGAGCTTCAGGTAGGCGGAGAGGATGAGCGGGAACTGCGGGGTCGGGTAGGAGACCCCGGACACGGAGGCGAGGGCCCGCAGACCGTCGAGCGAGAGCACGAAGAGCGCGGGCGTCTCCGGGGTTCCGTCCCGCAGGAACCGGTAGGCCTCCGGGAACGCCGGCCCCACGGGAGCGGCCGTCGCCGTCCGCAGTTCGGTTCCCTCCCCGACCGTCCGACGGACCGGTAGGAGCACCGATTGCAGGTCCCCGAGGGTTCGGTCCGGTCCGGCCGCCGAGAGCATCCGGAGCCGTTCCCGAAGCCAATCGTGGTTCACCGAGCGCAATAGCTCGTGGCAGATCGAGGACGGAGGGACCTGGGGCGACGGGATCCAGAGGACCCGTCCCCCGGATCGGAGGACGTGCGCCGCGGCCGGCACGCCGAAGACCTCCACGAGCCGGTACGGCAGCAGGGGCGACATCTCGAACCCGGTGAGAGCGTGGTGCCGCAGTCGTCCGAACGCGCCAGCAAAATCGGCCGAACCGGGCCACGTGGTCGGCTCTTCGGGCACGGGATCCGGCGACGGCGGGCCGATGGGGATCGCGAACGCCCTCGTGAGGCGGGGAAAGCTCCGGAACTTTCCGCCGGAGAGGGTGAACAGGAAGTTCGGCTCGCCGAGCGGATGCCATCGGACCTTTCGGACGGATCCGATGCGCAGCCGGCATCCGTCAACGCTCTCCTGCTTCAGTTCGACGATGGCGTCGGCGAGCGACTCCATCCCGGCGTCGGGGATCCCGGCGAGGGCGACGACGACGTGGAGCGGGAAGCGGTTCACCGCCTCGCGCATCTGGCGCGTCAGCCCCGTCATCTCGACGGCGGCCCCCGCCGGAAGCGATCGGGAGAAGGTCGCCTCGCTCGACCGGTCCCAGGAGTCGACGAAGACACTGCCGCCCCCTTGGCTGACGATCCGGGCGACGGCGTCCCGGATCGGAGCCGGCAAGGACGCCCCCATCCCGGCGGCCGCCCCCGCGGCGGCGACCCCCGGCAGAGCGGCCGCGCCGGGGGGCGGCTCCGGGGTTCCCGGGGGCGCCCGATCGGGATCGACGAGCAGGAGCGAGGTCGTGTGTTCGCCGTCGTCGGGGAGGGGCTCGCCCGATCTCGCGGTCGGGCTGATCCGGTAGGCGATGAAGATCTTCGGCCCCCGGACCCGTCGCGAGAGCGTGACGAGAAGGTTCGATTTGCCGGTGCCCGGGGTCCCCGTGATCAGCAGGAGCCGGGGCGAGGTCTGGGCGAGGAAGTCGGCGAGATAGTCGAGGACCTCCTCCCGATCCGGCGGTGGTCCGGGCTCCTGGGGAGCGGCTCTCGGATCCGGCACGGTCCGTCCGTTGGTCCGGCTCCCCGGCGTGGGACCCGGTCCGTCCTGAGGACCCGACTCCCGCCCCCGGTTAATTACCCTTGGCTCGACGAGCGTCGCCCTCCGAGGGCGGATCCCTCGACGAGGGCGGGTGTTGCGGGCCGTTTCACGACCCCCTCGTGCGGGGTTCATATCGCCCCGCCCGCCTGATTGGCCCCCACGGAGGGATCGGTGGCCGTCGCATCGCTCGTCGAGAGCCGTTCGTCGTGGGAGGCGCTCCCGGACGCCCTTCCCCTGGTCCCCTTGGAGCTCCCGTTCCATTCGGTCGGCCCGTCGTTCCGATCCGCCGATCGCTGGACGACTCCCGCCGATCCCCGCCTCTTTCCACCGACCGCGCCGATCTTCGCCTGGCTCGAGGCCGCGTTCCGGCCGGGCGCGCTCACGACCCTGCACGGGACCCCGGCGCTCTTGGACGGATTCCTCCCGTTCCTGCTCGCGGCCGCGGCCGCGAACGAGCACGAGGTCTCCCTGCGGGAGGGGGCGAACCGGTTCTCCCCGTACGCCGTCGGCGCCATGAGCCGGCATCTCGGCGTCGCCCCCGATCTAACCCTCGCGCGGATCCGGATCGCCCGCGCCTTCACGGCCTACCAGATGGTGACCCTCGTCGACCGCTGGGCGCCCGAGCTCGCGACCCGGGAGCCGCCGCCGTCCCTCCTGGTCGCGAGCGAGCCGGGCGCGCTCTTCGGCGACGAGGCGATCGAGCCCGACGAGGCCGAGGCGCTCTGCGTCCACGTGGCGGATCGGCTCGCCCGCCTTGCGAGGGCGACCCGCCTCCCGATGCTCCTGGTCGAGGCCGGGCTCGGCCTCCCCGTCTCCCAGGGATCCCCGGCGCTCGCCCGGCCGCACGAATCGCTCCGCGTGACGTCGGACCGCTCCGGGGTCGTCCGGCTCCTGGGGGAGCGGCGGGACTCGTCCGTGGAGCTCGTGCCCCTGCGGGACGGCCCTCCGCCGCTCGAATCGTTCGGCCCCGGGGGATGGGACCCCACGGGGCTCCCGGGGAGGAGGGGGGAATGGGCCGGACCGTACCGACCTTCCGGGACGCGCTAGAGGAGCACCTCGGGGTCTGGGAACGGGAGTTCGGCCGGTCGCTCCCCGATCCCAAGGACCGGGAGTGCTTCCATCGGGTCGTCCAGGGGGCGCGCCGCTACGTCGCCCAGGCGACGATGATGAGCACGGGCGACCGGCTCGAGCGGATCCTGCTCGCCGTGCTCGTCTCGCTCCAGCGGGAGCTCATGGACCGCCACGAGCCCGACTCGACCCGATCGCCGGGCGACGTCGACGCCGACGGGAACATCCTCGTCGTCGAGTTCGACCGGCGGCGCCCGCCATCGGGACCGTCGTAGGTCCATGCCGCGCGGATGGCTCCTCGACGTCAACTCCTCCTTGGCGGGGGACTCGGTCGAGCTCTGGCTGAAGTCGGAGGAGGGCCGCGTCGAGGGCCGCAGCGTCCCGTACCGGCCCCCGTTCTTCGTCGCCGGCCCCGACGAGCGCCTGGAGGAGCTCGGGCGGACGCTCGCCGAGGACCGTCGGGTCGCCTCCGTGGAGCGGGTCGAGCTCCGCACGGACCTCTTCGAGCCGCCGGACCGGCGCCACCCGGCCCTCTCGGTCGTCCCCGCCAGGCACGGCGACCGCCGCGCCCTCGCGATGCGGGCCGATGCCCTCGGGGGGTACGTCACGTTCACCCTCTTCGACGTCGACCTCACCGCGCCCCAGCTCTACTATATCGAGCACGACCTCTACCCGTTCGCCCCGGTGGTCTGGAGCGGGAACGACGTCCTCGCCCGGGAGGCGGCGGACGTCATCGAGTACGACCCGCCGCCGCTCGTCCTGGCCGAGCTGTCGGTCGAGGTCGAGGGCCATCGGAAGGGCCGCCTCCCGAGCCCCTCGGACCCGCTGCGCGCGGTGACGCTCGGGGGGGAGCGGATCGAGGGGACCGACGAGCGCTCGACCCTCGAGCGGCTCCTCGAGCGCCTCGAGGCCGAGGACCCCGACCTCCTCGTGACCCACGGGGGGGACGCCTTCGACGTGCCCCAGCTCTACCGGCGCGCCGTCGTCCACGGGTTCGACGAGCGCCGCTTTAGGCTCGGACGGGGCCCGACCCGCTTCGGGCTCGAGCGCAAGGGCCGGACCTTCGAGAGCTACGGCCGCATCCTCCACCGGGCGCCGACCTACCCCCTCGTGGGGCGGATCCACCTCGACCTCGGGGCGCAGTTCGTCGCCGACGTCGGGCTCGAGGGGTTCGTCGACATGGCGAGGCTCTCGCGGCTCTCCCTGCACGTCGTCTCCCGCCAGTCCCCGGGCACCGCGTTCTCCTCGATGGAGCTCGCCGTGGCGCTCAAGGACGGCGTGCACATCGCCTGGAAGAAGAACTACCCCGAGGACGAGAAGTCGGCGAGGCTCCTCGTCGCGGCGGACCGGGGCGGGTTCATCCTGACCCCCCCGGTCGGGCTCGCCGTCGGGATCGACGAGTTCGACTTCGCCTCCCTCTTTCCGGCGATCATGGTC
>DASYZN010000063.1:0-2497 GCA_035946105.1 Thermoplasmata archaeon
CGCTCGGCCATCTTCGGGTCGGACGGGGAACGGGGGACCTTAGGCTTGCCGAGCGGCGACCGGGCCGTCGCACGGCCGGGTCCGCCGACGCCCCTCCGACCAAACATTAAATATCGCACGCCGGTGGGCGGGTCGGCTGACGGCCAAAGTGGTGGGGAAACACCCGGTCTCGTTCCGAACCCGGAAGTTAAGCCCGCCGACGTTCCGCGCGGTACTGAAGTGCGCGAGCCTACGGGAACCGCGGAAAGCTGTCAGCCTCCCCCTCCGGGCCCCCTGCGCTCGCCCCGCTCCATGGCCCTCCCCGCCCCCCGCCACGGCCTGACCCGGCGCTCGAGGACGGGCCCCACATGATCTTCGGGGCGCACATCGGCATCGCGAAGGGCCTCGGCCAGGCGGCGGTGAGCGGGCGGAGGATCGGATGCGACGCGATCCAGATCTTCTCGAAGAGCCCGCAGATGTGGTCGGGCCCACCGACGCCGCCGGAGGGGGCCCGGGCGTTCAGCGAAGCCGTCGCGCGCGAGGGGATCCGGGCGACGGCGATCCACCACGGCTACCTCGCGAACCTAGGCTCCCCGAAACCGGAGGGCCTCCTCCGCTCAAGGCAGGCCCTCGTCGACGAGCTCCATCGGGCCGCCCTGCTCGGCGTGGACGCCCTCATCCTGCACCCGGGGGCCCACCTGGGCGAGGGGCTCGATCCCGGGATCGCCCGGATCGCCGAGAGCCTGAACGAGGCGTTCCGCAGCTTCGACGGCTTCCGAGGCCGCCTCCTCCTGGAGAACGCCGCCGGCCAGGGATCGACGATCGGCTCGAGCTTCTCGGAGCTTCGCGGGATCCTCAACGGCGTGGCTGAACGCCAACGGGTGGGGGTCGCCCTCGACACCTGCCACCTCTTCGCGGCCGGCGATGACTTCCGGACCCCGGAAACCTACGGGGCGTTGATGGACCGGCTGGCGAGCGAGGTCGGGCTCGAGGAGGTCCGCGCCTTCCATCTCAACGACGCGAAGGCCCCGCTGGGGTCGCATCGCGATCGCCACGAGAACATCGGAAAGGGCCTCATCGGCCTCGACGGGTTCCGCCAGTTCGCCCAGGACCGCCGCTGGGAAGCCCATCCGGGATATCTCGAGACGCCGATGGCGGCGAAGGACGAGGAGTACGAGACCTATCGGGTCGATCTCGAGGCGCTGCGATCGCTCGGGGGCCGCCCGGCCGTTCCGCCGGCGTCGGCGGCTTCCGCTCGGAAGAGCCGGGCCTCCCCGACCCGGAAGGGGCGGGGGTCGAAGGATTGACCGCGCCCGAGACGGAGCACCTTCCGGACGTCTACGACGCGACCCTCGTCGAGCTGGGGGAGGCCGACCCGTCCCTCGTGGTGGTCGATGCGGATTTCTACCGTCCCAGCCGGGCGACCCGGTTCCGCGCCCGGTTCCCGGACCGGTTCTTCGACGCGACCGTCGAGGATCCGAGCACGATCCGGACCGCCGTCCGCCTCGCCCTCGAGGGAAAGACCGTCTTCGCGACCGCGTTCGCCGTCCTGGCGGTCGGCCAGGGCTACCACGACCTGCGCCAATCGGTCTGCCGGCCCCGGGCGAACGTCAAGCTGGCCGCGAACCCCGACGCCTCCCTGCCGGAGGGCGAACGGGAGGGGGACCGGATGGTCGACGACTTGGGGCTGCTCCTCGGCCTCCCGGGGATGACGATCGTCTATCCCTCGGACGGCCCGACGACGCGGGCCGCGACGAGGGCGATCGCCTCCTTCCGGGGTCCGGCGTACCTGCGGCTCACCCATGCGGACGTGCCGACGGTCGGGGACGCCGACTTCGAGCTCGGTCGGGCGAGAGAGCTGCGCCCGGGAAGCGATCTCACCATCGCCTCGGCGGGACCGATCCTCCGACGGGCGCTCGAGTCGGCCGAAGCGCTCCATCGGGTCGGCATCGAGGCCCGCGTCCTCGACCTCGCCTCCCTGAAGCCGTTCGACGAGAAGGCGATCCTGAGGGCCGCGCGGGAGACCGGGGCGATCCTCACGCTCGAGGACCACTCGGTCCTGACGGGCCTCGGGACCCTCGTCGCCGCCGTGACCGCGGAGGAGCATCCGGTCCCCGTCCGGCGGATGGGCGTGCCGGACCTCTTCGTCCCGGCCCCAACGATCCCCGAGGCGTGGGACCGTTTCGGCCTCTCCAACGACCGGGTCCTCGAGGAGGCCTACGAGCTCCTGAGGGCGCGGGGCAAGGTTGAGTAGGGCTCAGGGCTCGGGGAAGCGCGATGAAGCTCTTCCTGGACACCGCGAGCGTGAACGAGATCCGCACGATGTGGGAGATGGGGATCCTCGATGGGGTCACCACGAACCCTTCGCTGGTCGCCAAGGAGGGACGACGGTTCGAGGACGTCCTCCGCGAGATCTGCGCGCTGGGCGTGCCTTCGGTCTCGGCCGAAGTGGTCGGGACGACCGTCGAGCAGATGCTCTCCGAGGGTCGGCACCTCCGGCAGATCCACCCCTCGATCT
>DASYZN010000064.1:0-7455 GCA_035946105.1 Thermoplasmata archaeon
CGGGCCCGGTGGAGAGCGCCCCGCGCAGGGACGGAAGGGCACGGACGACCCGATCGACGGGGATCCTCGGACCGATGACCCCGGTGCAGGCGGGCAGGAGGCTCCCTAAGGGCAAGCCGAACTCGGTCTCGGCCGCCTTCAGGACCGCCCGGTTGTCCTCGATCCCCTCGGCCCCCGTGAGGGCGTTCGCGGTGCCCGAGATCGCGAGGATCCCCCGGATCGATCGGGGTCGGTCGAGCACCGCCCGGGCGCCGAGGACGACCGGGGCGGCCTTGACGAGGTTCTGCGTGAAGACGCCGGCGGCGCAGGCGTCGCGGTCCGAGAGGACGATGGCGAGGTCGGGTCGTCCGCTCCGCTTCATCCCGGCGGCGATCCCGGCGGCGGCGTAGCCCCGGGGGGTCGTGGCGCCGCCCGGTATCTCGACCGGCCCGCTCATACGGCAAATCCCGGGGCGGTGAGGCCCGTCGACTCGTCCCAACCCATCAAGAGGTTCGCGTTCTGGATCGCCTGGGCGGCGCCGCCCTTGCCGAGGTTGTCGAGCGCGCTGAAGACGACGGCCCCGTCGCCCGAGCGCTGGACGTTGAGGTAGCAGCGGTTCGTGCCCTGGGTCCACGGGAGCCTCGGCACGCCGCCGACCCGGACGAACTTCGAACCCCGGAAGAACGCGTCGTACATCGCGGGCCAATCCTCCGGGGCCGCGGTCGACGAGGGGTTCGGGTAGATCGAGCAGAGGATCCCCCGCACGAGGGGGACGAGGTGGGGCACGAACACGATCGGGGGGATCGGTCCGTCGCCGAGTCGGGCGATCACCGAGCGCATCTCGGGGAGGTGCCGGTGCTCGGGGGTCCCGTACGGCCAGACGGTCAGCGCCGCCTCCGGGTGGTGGGCGCTCGGCGTCGGGTCGTGGCCGGAGCCGCTCGTCCCGCTCTTCGCGTCGATCACGATGGGACCCTCGATCGCGCGCGCCGCGAGGAGCGGGGCGATGGCGAGGAGCGCCGCCGTCGGGTAGCACCCCGGGTTCGCGACGAGTCGGGCGTGGGTGAGCTGGTCCCGAAAGAGCTCGGGGAGTCCGTAGATCGCCTCGGCGAGATGGGTCGGGTCGGCGTGGGGCCGCCGGTAGACCCGGGCGTACTCCGAGGGATCCCTCATCCGGTAGTCCGGGCCGAGGTCGACCACGCGGATCCCCCGCTCGAGCAGGGACGGGACGACCTGCATCGCCTCGCCCGCCGGCTGCGCCAGGAAGGCGACGTCGGCGTCGATCCGGGCGGGATCGCTCGTGAGCACGATCTCCCCCGTCCCCGCGAGGTTCGGATGGACCTCGGCGAGCGGGCGGCCCGACTGGCTCGCGGAAAGGGCCGAGGTCACCGTGAACGACGGGTGGGTCGCGAGGAGCCGGAGGAGTTCGCCCCCCAGGTACCCGCTCGCGCCGAGTACCGCCGCTGTAGCCATGAGGGGAGGGGTCCAGACAGCTGTCGGAGCGACGGCGCTTCCATGAGGGTGGTGTCCCGCCGGGGTCGAATCGGCCGCGGGCTGTTCTCTACGCGACTTCGGTCGGCCCCGGGGACGGTTCGACGTGGTCCGCGGGCACGAGCTCGGAGAGCACCTGGTACGCTCGCAATAGGTCGGCGTCGCGGAAAACGAAGATCGAGTCCGTGTAGACGCTGACGGTCTCGAGGCAGTTGATCCCGGCCCGGTAGAGCGTGTCGACCATGTAGGAGAGGACGCCCGGCGTATCGGAGACCTCGGGGCGGCTTCGGAAGGCGAGGGTGCCGAGCCCCCGCTCCTCGCCGAGGCGCAGCGCCGCGGGGATCTCGCCGAGGATCGCCTCCAGGAGGTTCTCCTCGCACAGGACCGTGACCGCCCGGGTCCCGAGGAACATCTGGAACACCCGCCGCTTCGACGGCGTCGCCAGGGTCTGGCGGCCGATGGCGAGGAGCCGGTCGACGATCTCGAGGTCGTCGCGGAGCCGGACGATGGCGACCCGGGAGTGGACCTCAAGCCGGCTGCGGCCGACGATGGTGCGGACCCGGTCGGAACCCGGATCGGATTGGGCGAGCGCCCGCTGGTGGCGTCGGCAGGCGATGGTGACCGCCTCCTCGTTCTTGAGCCCGGTCTCCCCCTGGATCTTCCGGGCGAGCGCGGTGAAGTTGATCAGGTCGTCGCGAAGCCCCTCGCGGAGGCTGGCGTGGTCGTCGATGTACGCTCGGGTCGCGTCGGCGACGGTGCGACCGGCGGGCCGGGGCGCCGTCACGGGGACGCCATCGCCGGGCGGGACGGGGTCGTCATGTCGGGGGTCGATCCTCCTCGATCTCGTCCGGCGTCGCCGGGTTCCTCGAGGACGGCCGGGTCTTGCTTCCCGTCCCGGGTCGTCCGGGGCTTAGGGTCGTCGGACCGGCGGGGTTCGAGGGGCCTAGCCCTCCCGGGGCTCTCGGGCCCCCGGGCGATTTCGCCGCGGCGACCGAGCCGCTCGCGAGCGGCGGGGCCGAGCCGAGGTTCGTGACGGTGGGGGGAGGAGGAGGAGGGGAGCGCGCCACGGGCGCCGGTGGGGGCGCAGAGGCCGAGGGCGCCGAGCCCCCTGGGGTGGTCGCCCCGGGGGGCGGGGACGGGGGCGGCGAGGACCTGCGCCGCCGGCGTTGTCCCATCCAGAGGCCGAGGCCGGCCGACAGCCCCATGATGAGCGAGAAGGTGATCAGGTTGTACGGGAAGACCTCCGTCAGGGCCCGAAGCCCCGCGATGCCGAAGAGGTTCACCTGGACCGTCGTGGCGTTGTCGCCGTAGTAGCCCCCGGAGTTGATCGCGGTCTCGATGGAGACCGACGAGCCGAAGTAGCAGCTCGGGACCGTCAGGGTGTCGACGGTGGAGCCGCTCGCGTTGGTCGTCGAGTTCGAGCTGACGAGGGTGCCGCTGCACGGTCCGGGGAAGGAACCGGTCATCGTGAGGTCGATCGGGAGGTTCGCGATGGCGACGTGGCTCGTCGCGTTGCGGACGAGGATCGTGATGGCGACGTCGCCCCCCGGCGCGACGTCGCTGGGGGAGGCCGAAACGTTCACGTCGACGAACGTACCGGCGATGTGGTTGTAGAGGGCGAGGGCGCGGGGGGTTCCCCAGCCGGTGGCGGCGTCCCAGCCCCCCATGGCGTTGGCGACGCAGTTCTGCCCGTCCGTGATGTCGGCGAGCCCCCCGGCGCTCGTTCCCGATCCCTCGGCCGCCCCGACCTGGTAGATGCGCGGGGTGAGGAAGCCGAGGGGGGTCCCGTGGATCGCATCCATCTCGGCCACGAGGCCGGCCCACATCGGCGTCGAGAAACTCGTCCCGGAGCCGAAGTCGGCGGTGCCGTCGTAGTAGAAGAAGTTCTGCGACGCCGGCCCGGAGACGTCCGGCGTGCCGCGCTCGCCGGCGTGGGCCAGGATCTGGGCCTTGGCGCTTCCCACGAGCTGCCAGCTCGGCGCCGCGTAGGTTGTGGAGTAGCCGCCTCCGGAGAGCGACCAGGCCGGTTCGCTCACGAGGCCGGTGACCGTGCCGGCGAGATTCTCCGAGAGGACCGGGGCGGTGCCCCCGACCGCGACGACCGTGGGGGCGACCGCGGGGAACTGGGGGGCCGGGCCCCCGCCGCAGGAGGTCTTGGCGGTCCCACCGGTGTCGCCGGAGGCGGCGAGCACGGTGATCCCCCGCTGGGCCGCTTCCGCGAAGTCGGTCGAGAGGATCGATTGGAACGGCGTGTCGCCCCCATCGTTGCTGCCGAAGGACATCGAGATCACGTTGACCCCGGGAAGTCCCGAGACGGCCTCGCTGACCACATCCTCCATGTTGGGATCCGTCGGCGAGTAGCCGTTGCTCGGCGGTCCGTCGGGGGCGTAGATCGCGTCCAGGGTCGCCCCGGGGGCTTCGGAACCGGACCACTCGAGATCGAGGGTCATCTCCTGGGTCGAGTTCGACGGGTCGTTCACCGCCGACGCCGAGGGCGCCGGGGCTCCGTCCATCGGGAACGCGCGAACCACGAAGGGCTTGAACTCCGAGGGGTAGTAGCGGGAGAGGAACGTCTGGAGATCGTTCGGGTTGTAGCCCGAGCCCCAGAGCAACAGGGCGATCTGCTTGCCGCTCGCGTCGTGGGGCGCGCCGGTGTAGTTGTAGAGGGAATCGAGGCCGTAGATGACGTGGATGTCGTTGGGCGTCACGGCCGTCGTCGATCCGCCCTGCTGGGGTCGAGGCCCGGCGAGGGGGGCCGACGCCAGCGGTAGGACCAGCGGGCGGGATGACGTCGAGAGGCCGCTCACGGCCGCGACCCGGGCGCCGAGGGCGCTCGGGAGCGAGGGGACCGAGGCGGGAAAATCGATCGGCTCTCCTCGCACGGTTTCCGTCAGCAGGGTGGTGCCGAAGGCGGCTCCGACCGCGTCGGCGGAGCCCCGGACCGTGAGCGAGAGCCGGTCGGGCCAACTGTGGGCGATCGAGAGCCCGTGGGAAAGGAAGTACTGCTCCGCCGATTGGTAGTCCGTCGCCGAAAGCCCGAACCGGTCGGCGATCTCCCCCACGGTGAGCGGCCGGCTCGCCGCCGACGGCGCGAAGAGGGAGGGATCGGATGGCCAGAACTCGACGACGACGGTGACCTCCCCGACGCGGGGGGTCTCGACCGGGGTCTCGGCGATGAGGGAGGCGTTGAATCCCGACCGTTCCTCCCACGAGCCGAGCAACGGGGTCGGTAGCGCGCCAGCCGCCTTCGGGGAGCTCATCCATCCGATCGCGTCGAGCGTGGCGTGCCCGGTCCCCCCGGGGGCCGGAACCCAGCCCATGGGAGGGAGGGAAAGGATCGCGATCACGATCAGGACCATGCCCCCGACCATCCATCGGGTGGGCGGTGCCCCGCGGATCTGCATGTCCCTCGAACGAACGCGTTGGTCCGACCTTAAGGCTTCGTCCCGTGGCCGCCCATCGCCCCCGGTCCTCGTCGCGACCTCGAGCGCCGATCCCCCCGGGGCCCTCGGGAGGGGGGCGATGGGGTTCCGATGGCGATTACACCCGGATCGGGGCCGTGTACCCGGCCGGGAGATGGAACGGTTCGCCCAAGGCGAGCGCGTTCGGTCGCGGGGCGGGCTTCTCCCCCCGAGCGGCACACAGGTAGGCATCGATCGCTTCCGCGGCCTTGCTCGCCGAACCCATGGCGTAGACGACCGAGCGGCCGCCGGCGGCGAAGACGCCGGGCACCCCGGTCCGGAACCCCTCACCCTTGCCCTCGGGCCAGCCCTGGGTGGTGATCTTCAGGTCGAGCGTCGCGTCGATCCCCTGGAGATCCGCCTTCTGCCCGACGGCGACCACCACGGTATCGCAGGGGAGCGTCTCCTCCGATCCCGGCACGGGGACCGGGGACCTCCGACCCCCGGAGTCCGCGGGTCCGAGCTCGATGGACTGGACCACGACCCCTTCGACGCGGCCGTTCCCGACGAGGCGGATCGGGGCCTTTTGGAACACGAATCGGATCCCCTCCTGCTCGGCGCCGTGGATCTCCTCGGGATCGGCCGGCATCTCCTGGCGGCTGCGCCGATACACCAGGGTGACGCCGCCGCCGTTCGAGAGGCGCAAGGAGGTCCGGACGGCGTCCATGGCCACGTCGCCGCCGCCGATGACGACGATCTGCTTGCCGAGGGGACGAGGGCGGCCGGCGTTCACGTCCTTGAGGAGGGCGAGCGCGGGGAGGACCCCGTCGAGCTGCTCGCCGGGGACGTTGAGGGTCCTGTGGAGGGAGGTCCCGATCGACAGGAAGACCGCCTGATACCCTTCCGAGAGGAGGCGCTCCGGGGGGAACTCGGTCCCGATCTTCCGGTCCTTGACCCAGGTGACGTCGAGGTCGCGGTACCGCGCCCGGTCCGTCTCGACGTCGGCGTCGGTCATCCGGTAGGCCGGGATCGTCTGCATGAGCCCGCCGAACCGCTCCTCCTGCTCGAAGACGGTGACCGAGTAGCCGCGCACGCCGAGCTCCCAGGCCGCCATCATGCCGGCCGGCCCCCCGCCGACGACAGCGATCCGTTGGTTTCGGGGTTTCGAGGGCACGTAGGCGAGGTCCGGGCTGCCGAAATCGAGGCTCGCCCTCTTCAGGTGCCGGATGGCGATCGGCACGCCCTTCTTCTTGACGACGCAGGCGTCCTCACAGTAGTGATAGCAGACCTTGCAGAGGCTCGTCGCCAGCGGGTTGTCCTGGACGGTCACCCGGGCCGCCCCGTCCCAATCCTCGATCGCGACGAGACGGATGTACTCGCGGCAGTCCTGGGTGATCGGGCAGGCCTCGACGCACCACGGTCGACGGCACTGGATGCATCGCTTCGCCTCGAGGACCGCCTCCTCCTTCGAGTAGGCGTGGAGCACCTCGCGGAAATCGTGCGTCCGCGCCGCGACGCCTTCCTCCTCGATCGGCACCCGGACGGGGTTCAGCTTCGGGGGGGCCATCGGAGGCTTCGCGGCAGCGGCCATCGACTCCGTCTCCGACCGTACAAGCCCCGGTTTTCATTAAGACGGTTGCGTCGCCGTGACGGACGCTGACACGGCCGGACGAGGGAGCGGGCCTCCTAGAGCTAAAGAGCGCCGCCCCTTCCCTCTCCCGGTCGCCGGGACGGGCGGCCCATCGGAACGGCCCATGGTCCTCGATGCCCTCGGCAAATCGCTGCGGACCGTGCTCTCGAAGGTCGCCCGCGGTTCGACGATCGACGCGGAACTCCTCGCCGAGGTCTCGCGGGATATCCAGCGCGCGCTGCTTCAGGCGGATGTGAACGTCCAGCTGGCCCTCGACCTCACCCAGCGGGTGAAGCGTCGGGCGACCGACGAGAAGCCGCCCGCGGGCGCCGGCACGCGCGAGTTCCTCATCCGGATCATCTACGAGGAGATCAAGCGGATCTTGGGCCCCGACCGACCGTTCGAGATGCGCCCGAGGAAGATCCTCCTCTCGGGCCTGTTCGGCCAGGGGAAGACGACGACGGCGGGCAAGCTCGCCCGATTCTTCCAGAAGAAGGGGATCCGGGTCGCCCTGGTCGCGGCGGACGTCCATCGCCCGGCCGCGATCGATCAGCTCGAACAACTCGCCCGAAAGGTCGGCTGCGAGTTCTATGCGAACCGGTCGGAGCCCTCGGCGGAGGCGATCGTTCGGGAGGCGCTCCAGAAGCTCCCGCCCCACGTGGCCGTGATCGTCGACACCGCGGGTCGATCGGGGATCGACGCGGACCTCATCGCCGAGCTCGGGAGGGTTCGAGAGGTCCTCGCGCCGGACGAGATCCTCCTGGTCCTCGATGCCGCGATGGGCCAGAGCGCGGGGCGGAGCGCCGAGGCGTTCCACAAGGCCGTCGGCTTGACGGGCGTCATCCTCACGAAGCTCGACGGCTCGGCCAAGGGGGGCGGGGCGCTCTCCGCGGTCGCCGTGAGCGGAGCGCCGCTCGTCTTCATCGGGACCGGCGAGCATCTCGACGACCTCGAACG
>DASYZN010000065.1:0-10246 GCA_035946105.1 Thermoplasmata archaeon
GGACGATCGGGAGCGCCTGATGAGCGTCCTCCACGACCTCGGGGTCATCCAGATCGAGCCGATCGGCCCCGAGGCCCTCGGGTTCCTCTCCCCCGAGCGGGGGAGCGACCGGCAGCGCTCGGTCGGCGACGCCCTGATCCGCTTCCGGGCGCTCGCCTCGGCGCTGCCCCCGAGCCCGACGCCCGCCGTCCGATCGTTCGCCGACCTCGACGAGATCCTCTCGGCGGCCCGGGCGGTGCCGATCGACCTCGAGGTCGCCGAGCTCAAGCGGACCGAGGACCGTCTCCTGAGCGAGGGGCGCGCCCGGCGGGACGAGGCGGCGCTCCTCACGAGGTTCTCCTTCTACGGGGACCGTCTCGAGTGGCTCCACGCGCGGCGGGTGCTCGCCTTCTTCGGCGAGGCCGACCCGAAGGATTTCGCGCGCTTCTCCTCGGCCCTCACGGAGGAAAAGGGGGACGTGGTCGCCGTGGCCCCGGGGGACCCGGTCCGCTTCCTTATCGCCGTGCGATCGGAGCACGCCGAGGCGGTCGCTCGTCTCGCCCAGGAGGCCCGGACGAAGCTCTCGACGGTCCCTCCGCTCTTGGGCCCGATCGCCGAGGAGGTCCCGAAGCTCCTCGAGCGGGCGGACGCCCTCGACCGCGAGGTCGCGGCGATCCGCGCCCGGCTCGGCGAGCTCGGCACGCGTTGGTACGCCGAGGTCGTCTCGATCGAGGAGGCCCTCACCATCGAGAACCACAAGTTCGAGCAGTGGACGCGCTTCGGCTCCACGAGCCAGGCCTTCGCCTTGGAGGGCTGGGTCCCGAAGCGCGAGCGGCTGCGCCTCGAGGCGGCGATCGACCTCGCCCTCGGCGGCCGGGCCGCCCTCTACGACCTCACCACCTCCGAGGAGGCGCCGACGTTCATGGAGAACCCGAAGGGGGTCCGGTTCTACGAGTTCTTCATCCGGTTCTACTCGCTCCCCCAGGCGAGCGAGTGGGACCCCACCTGGATCTTCGCGATCGCCTTCCCGATCTTCTTCGGCCTGATGCTCGGGGACGCCGGTTACGGCCTCGTCATCCTCGGCTTCTCCCTCTGGATGATCGCGGACTTCCCCGGACGCCGGCGGATCCCGAACTTGATCAAGGGGTTCATCAAGCTCATCATGCCCCCGAGCGCGATGCGCCAGCTCGCCTGGACCCTTCTGCCGGCCGCCTTCATCGCGATCGGGCTCGGGACCGCGTTCGATGCGTTCTTCGGCTTCCGCTTCCTCCCCTCGCCGTTCCCGCTCCTCGACCCGACGAGCGTCACGGGGCTCTCGAAGCTCCTCCTGCTCTCGGGGTACATCGGCCTCGTCATGGTGACCATAGGCTTCCTGCTCGGCGCGATCAAGGAGTACTTCCACCACCACTACAAGGCGACCGTCGGGAAGGTCGGGGGGATCCTCTTCGCCTGGGGGATCGCGACGATCGGCCTCGCGCTCCTGAGGTTCCAGCCGACGTCGCCGACCTCGAGCCCGGGGATGGCGATCGCCTGGGCGTTCCTCGTCGCGGGTGGGATCATGCTCCCGTTCGAGGGGTTCTCCGGGGTGATGGGCCTCATCGAGATCATCAGCCACATCCTCTCCTACACGCGCCTCGTCGGGATCCTCCTCGCCTCCGTGATCCTCGCCTTCGTGATCGACCAGATCTCCGTCGGGATGCTCCACAGCGGGAGCCTCCTCCTGCTGATCCTCGCCCCGGTGCTGCTCGTCGGCGGCCAGCTGTTCAACTTGATCCTCGGCGTCTTCGAGCCGGGCATCCAGGGCGCGCGGCTCATCTTCGTCGAGCAGTTCTCGAAGTTCTACTCCGGGAACGGCCGGCCGTTCCGGCCCCTCGGGCTCAAGCGGACCCACACGGCCCCGGCGCCCCCGGCCGCCGCGGCGACCGGTGGGCCGTCTCCGTAGCGCGGGCCCTTAGGACCGCGTCGCCTACAGCTTCGGGCCGATGAGCATCGGCTCGATCGTCTCCGCGGGGAGCCCGTAGAGGATGCCGTAGACGATCCGACGGAGGTCGACCCGCTCGATCTCGCCGAGCAACAGGTAGACCATCAGGATCGCGAGGGAGAGGGGGTAGGCGCGCATCCGCCGGATGGCGCGGACCGCCCGGGCGTGCAATAAGGCGAGCTCGAACCCGGCGAGGCTTCGGCCCCCCTCGAATGGGCCGAGCCCCTCGGGGAGCGCCGGGAACCGGCCGGCGAGCGCCGCCACGAGCTCGGGGACCGTGCGGCTCCCCAGGAGGTCGGCCGCCGAGGCCTTCGGGAGGCGCCCCCCATCGATCCACCCCCGGTCGACGACCTCCTCGGCGGGCAGGCCGGCGTCCTTCGCCTTCAGGAGGAGCATCGCGTTGCGGTCGTCGACCTCGTCGCGCAGGAACTCGAGCACGACCCACTCGTCGCCCTGGAAGAACCGCACCGAGGCGAAGAGTCTCGCGTAGTACTCCCGTTCGAGGGCTTGGACGACGGGGAAGATGTCGTGGGTCCGGGCGAACGTCTCCACGAGGGGGAGCAGGGTCCCGCCGTAGCCGAAGTTGACGAGGTAGGTCACCGTCGCCTCGAGGGTCGGCTGGGCGAGGAGCGCCCGCAGGCCGTCCAGGGTCATCGCGCCGGCCGGGATCCCGGCGGGAAGCTCCCGCCACGAGACGAGCCGGTGCTCGTCCTCGGTCACCGGGAGCCCGCGCGCCTTCGCCGCGAGCACGATCGAGATGTTCTCGAGGTCCCAGCGCTGCAGGTAGGCGCCGACGATTGGCCGCCCGGCGAAGGAGGCCGACTCGAACGCCCGGCGGTTCCGCTCCACGAAGGTCGCGTTGACCGAGGTCTCGATCATCGGGGCGCCCTTCTGGGTGACGGCGGCCCGGACGATCTCGGGCCCGTATGGGGTCCCCTCGAGGATCTTCGCGACCTCGTTGAGGTCCTTCGCGCCCGCGAGCCGGTGGAGCGTCTCCTTCGAGAGGAACTCCGGCAGGTGGGCCTTGAGGCGGCCGAGCGCGCTCGCGTAGGGCGAGGAGCTCATCCCCGGGCCCCGGCGCCCCGGGCGAGGTCGAGGAGCCGGTCCTCCCGGCGCCGCAGGAGCTCCCCGAAGGAGAGGTCGAGCCTTCGGCTCCCGTCCGAGGACTCGGCGACGAGCCCCCCGTCGATGGCGACCGGCTCGGCCAGGAACCCCCGACCGGCGATCGACCTCAGCCGGGCGGCGTCCTCGGCGCGGCCCGAGACCTTGAGCGGCTTGCCGAGGCGATCGAGCGCGTAGTCATAGAGGCGCTCGAGGAGGGTCTCGTACGCCTCGCTCTCCGTGAAGTCGGCGAGCCGGCGACGGGCGTCCTCGAGGGAGCGGACCGCCGCCCTCTGCCGGGCCTCGAAGACGAGCTTGCGGGCCGTGACCTTCGCCCGCGCCGTCTCCTGGGAGCGGATCCGGGCGCTTTCGAGGGCGGTCAGGCGCTCGGCCTCCCGATCGATGGCCTTCAGCTCGGCCTCCCGCTTCTCGAGGAGCCGTCGGGCCTCCTCGGTGAACCCGGCGCGGGCCGCCTCGAGCTCCGATTCGGAGCGGCGTCGGACCTCCTCGACGAGGCGTTCGAGGCTCATCCCGGGCGCGCTCCCTAGCCGAGGATCCCCTTCAGGAGGATGATCCCGAGCACGAACCCGATGATCCAGAGCGTCTCGGGAATGACGAAGAAGAAGAGCACGTTGCCGAACTTCTCCGGCTTCTCGGCGTAGATCCCCATCCCGGCGGCGCCGATCCCCGACTGGGCCATCCCGGTCCCGATGAGCCCCCCGGCGATGGCGATGCCGGCGGCTAGGGTGGCAAAATCGCTCGCCATGAGATCGCTCCCGAGCGGCGAGAAAGGTCGCCTATATAACGCGGCGGAGGGCCGTTTTCCCCCCGACCGGTAGACGGCGTCGAACGGGGCCGGACCGAGGGCCCGTGGATGGTTTCCAACCAGAAACCATCTATACGTCCCCCGGTTCCCCTCCGTCGATCGACATGACCGCCGATTGGAAGAACCTCGCCGCCCAGCTCACGGCCGACCTCGAGCTCGACCGCGCCCCGGTGCAGATCTCCTACCTCGACGCCCCGCCGAAGGGCGTGGCGCCGCACCCCGGGGGCGCCCCGTCCGTCTGCACGTTCTTCGCGGAGGGCGGACGGCGGCCGTTCTACGCGGGGCTCTCCGAGCACGAGGCCTGCGAGATCGGCGCGTTCGTCCTCGGGATGGCGCCGGAAGGGGAGCTCGGCCAGCGGGTCCAGGCGATGGTCGGCCTCATGCAATCGGAGGGGTACCTCGCGAAGGGCGACGAGGCGAAGATCCCTCGGAACGCCTCTCCGCCGAAGTTCGTCGCCTACGGGCCGCTCGGATCGCTCCCGATCGACCCGACGACGGTGCTCATGTTCGCGAAGCCGAAGAGCGCCATGTACGCCCTCGAGGCGGCCCACGGCTCTGTGCCGATGAACGGGCGGCCGATGTGCGCGATCGTCCCCACGCTGAACCACGGGGCGCCCGTGGCGATCTCCACCGGCTGCATCGGGTCTCGGATCTACACCCAGATGGGGGACGACCGGATGGTCGTCGGGGTCCGGGGGGACCATCTCGCCGAGTTCGCCCACGAGGTCCACCGGATCCGCTCCGCCAACACGTCGATCGGCGCGGAGAACACGAAGCGCCGGAGCTCCGCCGCCCATCCGTTCAAGTCGTAGGACCCGGGCCCGCCCCTTGGACGGGCCGGCCCCGCTCCGCGAGGTCGTCAGCCCGACGGGGGAGGGCCGGGCTCGGGGTCCGGAGGCGACCGGCCCTGGCGGACGAGGCCGACGAGCGCCCCGAAGGCGAGCGCGTTCGCGAGATAGGCGGTGAGGCAGACCGGGCACAGGCCGACGATGACGACGATCTCGATGTACGCTAGGTAGGCCGAGAAGGCGACCCCGAGGCCCGAGAGGGCCGTCAGCCCGAGGAGGAGGTCGCGTCGCCAGGTCCGATAGACCCCGACGTCCAGGGCCAGCAGGGCGACGTACCCGGCCACGCCGAGGACCCAGTCCGGGACGCCGAAGGTCGTCGTGTGCCCGCTGTTGTCGATCTTGGCGCACGAGACGAACGGATTGATCGAGCAGATCTTCTCGGAGCTCGGGTTCAGAGTCTCGTAGCCCGCGAAGGCGCTCGCCGCGAGCCCGGCGACCAGGGCGAGCAGGACGATGGCATGGAGCGACTCGGCCCGCATCCGGTCAGCGGATCTGTTTCAGGAGCGGCGCCACGTTCGGATCGTTCGCCACGCTCGCGGGCTGTCCGCCGTTCAGGTAGACGATGATCGCCTCCATGAAGTAGACCTGGGGGCTCATCGCGTTCCAGATCGGTCCGCTCTGGTTGTCGACGGCGGCCTGGACCTCCTGGGGCGTCAGCGGGGGGTTCGAGGGGTTCCCGGGCGGGCTGCGGAGCTGCAGGGGGTCGACGAGCGTGCCGGTGTGGATGAACTTCCCCCCGATCACGACGAAGGGGATCCCTCCGTTCGTGTCGTAGGCGCTCACGTAGGCCTGGTCGATGCACGAGGGCGTGCCCGGGTCGACGACCTGGCTGTCGTCCGTCGACTCGACGACGTGGAGCCCCACGTACGGGCTCTGGAGCGTCGTCGAGGCGAGGACGACCTCGGGGGTGTTCGGGATGTCCTGCGGGTTGCTGTCGGAATGGCCATAGTAGTTCCCGGAGAGGGTGCCGAACCGTTCGAGCGCCGAGACCATCGCCCAGCTCGAGGCCGAGCAGTACGGGCAGGCGACCGAGCCGAAGAAGAAGAAGACCGGGGCGCCGTTCGACTGCCAGGTGGGGTTGTTCGCCCTCACCCAGCTGCTCGGCTCGCTCGTGAGGTTCGAGGAGAGGGTCGGGCAGCCCTGGGCGATCGCGACCAGGCCGACGCCCCCCGAGACGGCGAACCCGAGGACGACGCCGACGACCACCGCGGAGCGGGCGGTCCGGTTCCAGCGTTCCGTCGACCTCAGGAGGCCGTAGGCGAGGACGAAGGCGCCGGCGAGCAGGAGCAGGAGGACGGCGGGGATCGCCGAGAGGTAGGTGCCGACCGGCGAGGGGAAGGCGAGGGCGAGCAGGAACCAGATGGCGAAGACGGGGACGAGCACGAAGCCGGCCGTGGCGAGGCGGGAGGTCGGCGGAGGACCCGACGGCTCCTCGCCGTCCCCGCCCGAGACCGCCGCGTCCGATCCCCTTCGCTTCGTCTTGGACCGGCGCTGGTAGTAGAGCGCCCGCAGCGCCCGCCCCGGTTCCCCCGCGGAGTCGTCGGCATGGAATCCGACCTTCTCGTCGGCGGCGATCCGGTCCCAGTCCCACCCCTTCGCCCGTCGGCGGTCGACGAGGTCCCAGTCCACCATGGCCCTACGGGAAGGGACCCGGGGGGCTACATCTCCTTTTACTTCGGGGTCCGCCCCCGCCTCCCTTAAGGCCGGACGACCCTCCCGAAGCCGTGCGGCTGACGTTCCTCGGCACGGCCGGCTCCTGGCCGACGAAGGAACGGTCCGCGAGCGCGATCGCGCTCGACACGGAGCGGGAGCTCGTCCTCTTCGACTGCGGCGAGGGGACCCAGCGCCAGTTCTTCCAGTCCTCCCAGTCGTTCATGCGGGTCCGGCGGGTCTTCCTCACGCACTTCCACGGGGACCACTTCCTGGGGCTCCCGGGCCTGATCCAGAGCATGGGCCTCAACCATCGGACCGAGCCGCTCGACGTCTACGGACCCCCCGAGACCCGCGAGATGGTCGAGCGGATCCTCGCCCTCGGCCACTTCACGCTACGGTTCCCCGTCGAGGTCCATCCCCTCCGTCCCGGCGAGACGGTCCCGCTCGACGGCTACACGGTCCGGACCGCGGCGGCGGACCACCCGGTGCCCGCCCTCGCCTACCGATTGGACGAGGCGCCGAAGCGCGGCCGGTTCGATGGGGAGAAGGCGCGTTCCCTCGGCCTGCACGGGAAGGACTTCTCCCGGCTCGAGCTCGGGGAGGCCGTCACCGTTGGGGACCGCACGATCCATCCGGAGGAGGTCATGGGGCCCCCGCGGGAGGGGCGATCCGTGGTCTACTCGGGGGACAGCGCCCCCTCGGAGGAGATCCGCAAGCTCGCCCACCGCGCCACCCTGCTCATCCACGAAGCGACCGCCGACCAGGCGCTCGAGGCCGAGGCGAACCGATGGGGCCACTCCTCGGCCCGCCAGGCCGCCGAGATCGCGAGCGCCGCCGGGGTCCTCGGCCTCTTCCTGACGCACTTCTCCTCCCGGTTCAAGGCGACGGAGGCCCTCGAGGCGGAGGCCCGGGCGCTCTACGTGGAGGCGAAGGCGGCCCGGGACCTCCTCGACCACACGATCAAGCAGCCATGATCCGGGCGGAGCTCGTCCTCGACGGGATCCGGGACCTGGCGACCGTCGCGTCGGGTCCGACCCCGAAGGTCGGCGAGCTCGCCGGCGCCCTCGGGCGGGTCGAGAACGCGGCGATCGGGATCGACGGCGGCCGCTTCGTCTACGTCGGCCCCTCTCGCCACCTCCGACGGGAGCTCCGGGTGCGCTCGGGCGGGCGACGGATCCACCTCCCGGAGGTCTCCGTGGTCCCCGGGTTCGTCGACGCCCACACCCACCTGCTCTTCGCAGGGGATCGGGCGCAGGAGCTCGGACCCAAGGTCCACGGAGCGAGCTACCTCGAGATCGCCCGTCGGGGGGGCGGGCTCCTCTCGACGGTCCGGGCGACCCGGCGCGCCACGTCGTCGGACCTGGCGGCCTCGGCGGAGGCCCGTCTCCGCCGACTGCTCGCCCGGGGCACGACGACGGCCGAGGTGAAGAGCGGCTACGCGCTGACCCACGCCGGCGAACTGCGCCTCCTCGAGCTCCTCCCGGGCCTCGCCCGCCGCACGGGGGTCCGGATCGTTCCGACCTACCTCGGCGCCCACGCCGTCCCCCCGGGGATCCCGAAGGCCCGCTACGTCTCGTCGATCGTCACCCGGAGCCTCCCGGAGGTCGCGCGCCGCGGCCTCGCCGCGTTCTGCGACGTCTTCTGCGAGCCGGGGTTCTTCTCCGTCCCGGACGCCGACCGCATCCTCCGGGCCGCCGCGCGCCTCGGGCTCGGCACGAAGCTCCACGCCGAGGAGTTCGTCCGGTCCGGCGGCGCCCTCCTCGCCGCACGGCGCTCCTGTCGATCGGCCGATCACCTGCTCGCCTCGACGGCGGAGGACCGACGCGCCCTCGCCCGCGCCGGCGTGGCCGCCGTCCTGCTCCCCGTCACCGCGCTCGCCACGATGTCGGGCCGGGCGAGCCCGGGCCGCGCGCTCGTCGACGACGGGGTCGCCGTGGCCCTCGGGAGCGACCTCTCGCCGAACTCCTGGGTCGAATCGATGTCGACCGTCCTCAACCACGCGGTCTACTCCGCCCGACTCACGCCGGCCGAGGCCCTCGTCGCCGCCACGGCGAACTCCGCCTGGGCGATCGGCGTCGACGACCGGGCCGGCGTGATCGCCGTCGACCGGCCGGCGGACCTGGTCGCGTTCGATCTCCCCTCGGTGGAGCACGTCCCGTACCGATGGGACGCGCGTCCGTGGGCCGTTTATCGACGGGGAATTCGCGTTTCTTCGGGGTGACTGCGCCCGCACATTCAAATAGGAGGGGTTTCCTTGCCGTCGATGAGGTCGCCCACATGGCGGAGCGAGTCGGAAAGGAGCAGATCAAGCGAGAGAAGGGATACCTGTACTACCTCGGCAAGGACGGGTACCTCTGGAAGACGCCGACCAAGCTCAACAAGAGCGGCCGCAAGGCGAAGGTCGGGACCGAGAAGGTCAGCCGCGAGGACGGGTACATGTACTTCCTCGACAAGAAGGGGTACGTCTCCCGCGCTCGCATGAAGAACGCCTAGACGCCCAACCCCGTTCCCCCCTCCGGGTCCGCCCGGAGGGGTCTCCCAGGCCCCGGGGCCGACAAGACCGACGAAATCCCCCTCGCATTGGAGCGAATTCGGACCCATCCGATGGTCTGCCGAAACGATCCTTCCGATCCGCGCCGATGCGCGCACTGCGGACAGTTCCTCTGGGTCTCGGACGAGGGACTTTACTGCGGGGACTGCGGCGTCACGATGCCGTGCACCATGCGGCTCCTTCCCGCGCCATCCGAGCGCGCCCGACCCCGCTGACCGGATCGGATTCCGGCGCGCCGACGCCGTTTTTTTCCGCGCCGGTTCGATTGAGACCAATCACACTTATAGGGTGGTCCTCTTACCCGCGCCCGGAGGGTCCCAACGAGTGTTCGGAGAGCGCGCGCGCACGCCCCGCGAGCCTTTCCCCGACGGCGGCGCGCCTCTCTCGGGAGGGCGTTTCACGACCTCCCCGGGGGGTTCTTGTCGAGGCGCGGCGTGATCGTCGTCTCGACCGAACCCTTCGCTCGACGGACCGTCCCCGAATTCCAGTTGGAGTGATCTCGATGGCAGCGTCCAAGCGCCGAACCGCATCGCCCACCGACGACGCGAGCCCCAAGGTCCCGCCGAGGGCCGGTCGGGAACCGATCCCCGTTCCCCGCCTGGTGCCCCGGGGGAAGACGGCGTTCGACACCGTCGCCTGGCGGAGCCACGACGCCCTCATCAAGGGCGCCGACGGCAAGGTGATCTTCGACCAGAAGGGCATCCACGCCCCGAAGAGCTGGTCCGATAACGCGATCAACATCGCCGCCTCGAAGTACTTCAGGGTCATCGACGGCCGACGCGAAAGCTCCGTCGACGGCATGATCCGGCGGGTCTGCCACTGGATCGCCCAACAGGGCCTCGCCTTAGGCTACCTCGACACGCCGGAAGAGTCGACGACCCTCGAGGAGAGCCTCTCCTACCTCATGGTCCAGCAGATGGCGGCGTTCAACAGCCCCGTCTGGTTCAACGTCGGCGTCCGCCAGCCGCCGCAATGCTCCGCCTGCTTCATCCAGTCCGTCACCGACGACATGGACTCGATCCTCGCCCTCGCGACGAGCGAGGGGCGTCTCTTCAAGGGCGGCAGCGGGACGGGGACGAACCTCTCGCCGTTGCGCGGGAGCCACGAGATCCTGAGCGGCGGGGGGATCGCGAGCGGTCCGGTCTCGTTCATGCGGGCGTTCGACGCCCTGGCCGGCGTGATCAAGTCCGGAGGGACGACCCGGCGCGCGGCGAAGATGGTCATCCTGAACCTCGACCATCCGGACATCGTCGACTTCATCGAGTGCAAGGTCCGGGAGGAGGACAAGGCCTACGCGCTGATCCGCG
>DASYZN010000066.1:0-3169 GCA_035946105.1 Thermoplasmata archaeon
GTGCAGGTCGTCAGGGCCGCCTGGCTCTCCCCCTCGGCCCCGGTCCGTTCCCTGAGCTCCTCGCCGAGGCGCTTCAGGTCCGAGGCCGAGTCGGCGCCCGCGCCCTTCGCGGCGTCAATGTACCCGCCGGAGATCGCGCCGGTCGCCTCGATGAGATCGCCCTGGAGCGTCACGAGGCGCACGCCGCCCATCTGGCCCCGCGCCGCCGTGAGATCGTCCATGACGACGGTCTCCCCGAAGACGTACCAGAAGGCGGGGCGCAGCGCCTCGTCGAATTTCACGAGGTCGAGGGCGAATCCGACGGCGCCCTCGGACTGGGCGGCGACCAGGGACTTCCCCTTGGGACGGCCGCTCAGCATCCGATTGAGGGGCAAGAAGGTCGCCCGTCCCCGCTTCTCGGATCGCAGGAGCTTGATGCACTGTTCCGCGACCTGGTCGGTCTCCACGACCAGGGATTGGAACCGGCTCCCCGCCGCGATGGTGAGCGCCGTCGCGTGCTCCGCGTCGAATCGGGCGAGCTCTTGCACGGTCCCCCGGATCCCTTCGATCTTCCCGAGGTTCCGCTGCGACAGCAGGAAATCGACCGCGGCGAGGCCGGCCGATCCGCCCCCGCGCTCGGAACGCACCTTGAGGCGGGCATCGAGGGCCATGTAGCGTCGGTTGAGCTCGAGGACCTCGAGGCGGAGGCGCTCCGACGCCTCGCGGAGGGTCTTCTCTTTCGCCTTCGCCTGGAAGAGCTCCTTCTGGAGGTCGCTCGAGCTCTTCTGCCGAGCCCCGCCCTCGCCTCCCGCCTCCTTGACGCGGAGTTCGAGGTCGTGGAGCTCGAGTTCCCGCGTCCGGCGGTCGTCGTTCGCCTGGGCGAGGTCCCGCTCCAATCCGGCCGCGACGGCCTTGGCCTCCTCGCGCTCCGCCACGCAACGCTCCCAGCGCTGCTGCGCGGCCCTCTGGTCCTGTTCGACCTTCAGGATCTCCTTGCGGGCCTGGGCGAGTCGACCCGTCGAGTGATCGGTCTGCGCCGTCGCCGCCTTGAGCTCCTCCGATTGGGCCCGGGCGTTCCGCTCGATCTCCCCGAGACGGCTCGCGAGCTCGGTCTCCTTCGCCTCGAGGGCTCCGGCCTCCTTGGTCTCGGCGGCCACCCCTTCAGTGAGGGTCTTCGAACGGAGCGTGAGGGCCTCGATCTCCTCGACGGCGGTGCGGACGTTCTCGTCGAGGCGGGCGAACGCCATCCGGCGGTCGTCGAGTTCCTGCTTGAACTTGGCGGCCTCGGCGCCGCCCTTCCGAGCGATCTCCTGTTCGATCTTCTCGATCGAGGAGGTCAGTTCACCCTGCTCGTCCGCGAGCTTCTGGGCTTCTTCCCGAAGCTTCGCGAGATCGCCCGAGAGCTTCGCCAATTGCGCCTCGCACGACGAGACCTCCTGGCGGGCGAGGAGGTGGCCCGCCCGGGCGAGCCGGGCCTCCGCCTGGCGCTTCTGATCCTGCAGCTGACGATACTGGATCGCCTGGAGACGTTGGGATTCGAGGGCGGTGAGATGGCTTCGGATCTCCCCGAGCAGGGTCTGGATCCGACCGAGGTTCCCCTCGAGATCCGTCCGCTTCGCCTCGGCGCGGCCGAGCTCCTCGTCGTACTGGGCGATTCCGGCGAGCCGTTCCACGAGGCCCCGCCGGGGGATGGGACCCATGCTGACGATGCGGTTGACGTCCCCTTGCTGGACCAGGTTGTACCCGTCCCCCGAGAGGCGGGCGTGGGAGAGGAGGGAGTCGATCTCTCCTTGCGTCGACCGCTTCCCGTTCACGTAGAAGTAGGAGTAGTAGCCGTTCGGATCGCTCGGCGCGAGCTTCACGTATCGCGTGAGCTCGACGTCGGCCGATTCGACGGGGAGGAGCCGGTCCTGGTTGTCGAAGACCAGGGAGACCTCGCACTCGGTCGCCGCCTTCTTCGACGCCCCGCCGTTGAAGAAGAGGTGGGTCAACCGATCCGCCCGGAGCGCCTTCGAGCTCGTCGGGCCGAGGACGAAGAGGATGGCGTCGGAGATGTTCGATTTCCCCATCCCGTTCGGCCCGGCCACGCCGGTGAAGCCGGTGTGGAACGGGATCTCGGTCGCGCCGGAGAACGACTTGAAGTTCCGCAGCTTGATCTTCCTGAGGTGCATCCCTGGTCCCTCCCGTTCCTGGGCCGCTTCCGCCAACGGGTGTCCGTTTGTCGGACAGTTGTCGGCGAGCTTTGGTGAGTCTGTCAGCCATATTTAAATGATGTAGGCCCAGATGAACTGGGAATCCGTTCGAACGTTCGAGCGCCGTCGATGGTGAACTCATGGCCGTTCCCCCCCACCATCGGCCATCGATCTCCTTCCCGTGTCGTCCCTCGGCCACCCCCCGAAGGCTCACCCCCTCTGAGGTCCCACCTTCCCTGACGTGACCCTTCCCCAGCCGGACCACCCTGCGGTCTCGCGAGGATGCCGAATCGAGGGCGCCGCTGATCCGGGTTGCCTAGGCGAATAACGGACAGCGGAACGTCCTAGTCGGGCGCGCCGGCAACCGCCGTTATCTCTTCGTCACCCGTACGACCCGATCGGGGCGCTTCGTGAGCTATTTTCAGTTGTCCCCCGGGATCACCCCCGAACTCACCGATCTCTTCGTGATCGCCGTGCCGATCGCCCTCGGTCTGGGCTATGGCCTGCGGCCCCAGGACGGCCTCGAGATCGCGTTCGGCGCCCTCGCGATCATGCTCGGCTTCGTGAAGCTCTGGACCGACCTGCCCGATCTGCCGGACGACTCGGTCGCGCTGGCGGCCCTGATGACCGGGATCGGAATCCTCCTGGTCCGACTCCGAAGGTTCCCGACCCTCCTCGCCGCGAGGGTGGCGATCGCGGCCGCCTCCGGGGTCGCCATCGGCCTAGGGGCCCTCAAGATCCAGACCGATTTTCTCGATCCCTTCGACATCCTCGTCTCCGACGCGGCGCTGGTGGGCGGCGCCTGGCTCCTCCTCGGAGCGTGGAGAGCCCGGCGGTCGGGCAGCCTCCCTCGGGGCATCGTTCATCCTCCGGGGGAAGGGCAACCTCGTTGACCTGAGCCGTCCGCTCGGCGCCCGAGAGGGGCCGGGAGTTGAGGTGGTTCTACCGATCCTCCGGGGCAACGCTCTCCCCAGCCCGGACCCGCGCGTTTCCGCTGG
>DASYZN010000067.1:0-3284 GCA_035946105.1 Thermoplasmata archaeon
TAGTTCACCCAGACCATCGAAAGGCCGGACCGCACGAAGATCGGGGAGTCGATGACGGTGAGCACGGTGCCCCGGTCGAGGGTGCGGATCACGACGTAGCCCCCGTCGAGCGGGTTCCCGAACCGATCGCGGATCTGGTAAAGGGCCGAGTCGGTCCCGGGCGACCGGTCTAGGGCGGCCGGGGGGGTCGGGCCGAAGAGGTGCTCCCGCGACGTGTCCGGGACGACCGTGATCGGCCATGGCGGGGTCCCGAGGACCCCCGGCGCCGCCTCGAGGGCGACCGAGATCGATCCGGCGAGCACGCTCGCGAGGGTGAGGTTGAGGTAGCCGGAACGCCAGGCGGTCGACGGCGGGTCGAAGCCGCCGCTCGCGCTCGGTGGGACCGGGCCCGACTGGCTCGCGTTCACCCAGAGCGTGGGGCCGTCCGAGCCGTGGACGACGATCGCGACGGGACCGACGAATCCGATGACCCGGTTCCCGAGCCCGTCGAGCGCCTCGAAGCTGAGCGAAAGGGGTCGACCGGCGGCGATCGAATCGTTCGAGGGGCCGAGGGCGACGATCTCGGTCGCCGTCTCGGGCAGCACGACGTAGTCCGCGACCGAGGAGCTGCGGGTGCCGAGGGCATCGACCAAGGTGAGCGTGAGGCGCCCCGGCCCGAGCTCGGCGAGGGCGGCGTCGAGGGCGATCGGGCCGTCGTTCGTCAGGGTGCCGGAGGCGACCGTCGAGGCCGGGGTCGAGAGGTTCCACCAGAACGAGATCGGCAACCCGCCGCCCGAGACCGAGGTGTCCGCCGAGAGCTCCCCGCCGAGGCCGACGATCGAGGAGGCGAGGGCGAGGGGGGCGAGCTGCGGCCGATCGACGATCCGGATCGGCACCGTCCTCGCCCAGCTCGAGCCCCCGGCGTCCGAGGCCGTGAGGCGGGCGGAGAAGTTCCCCGTCGACGGATAGGCGACGTCGAACGTCCAGGTGGGGCCGGGGCCGTTATCGCACTCGAAGCCGCCCGACCCGGGATCGAGGCAGGCCGGGCCGAACGGGGGCGTGCCGGTCCCGGCGGCGACGGAGAGGGCGAAGGTGACGGGGGCGTCCCGGTAGGCCAACGCGGGCGCCGGGACGACCCGGACGTCGAGCGCGGAGGCGACGGTCACCGGGGCGAAGTCCCAGGTGGCGGTGGAGTAGCCGTTCGAAAGGTTCGCCGACGGCTGGGCGATGCCCGCGTCCGGATAGTCGATCGTCGCAGCGCAGTCCAGGCGGTCGAGGCCCCCGGAGAGCTGGGACGCGCGGCACGTGGCGGCGACGGGCGGGAGGCCGAGGCCGGGGGAGACCGACGCGGTGTACGGATAGCCGACGGCCCCGGTCCCCGAGTAGCTGAAGGTCGTCGGCTCGCCCGCGTCGACCGAGGTCGGCGCCACCGCCCCGGCGGTGACCGAGGTCGCGGCGGCGGTCAGGATGACCGAGACGGGCGGCAGGTGCAGGGCGGCGCCCCCGAAGCTCCCGTTCACCCAGAGCTCCGCCGTGGCGACCGCGGCGCCGGCCTGCGCCTCGACCACGGGGCGCGCGACGGTCGTCGCGGAGAGGAAGCTCCACCCGCTCCCCACGATCCTCCAGGCGTAGGAGGGGGCGGCCGGGCTCGCCGAGCCGTCGCCCGCGAGCGCGCTCGCCGAGAGGTTCGACGGGGCGAGGACGCTCACGGTCGCGAACCCCGACGGATCGAGCGCGACCCGGTCGAGGGCGGCGACGCGGGAGAGCGTGACCGAACTCCCCCAGATGCTCTGGGTGAGGTAGTCCCCCGGGGGGACCGACCCGCTCCCGGTGAGGTTGAACGTCGCGGGGCCGTACGGACCCGTGAAGTTCCAGCAGCCGATCGACTTCACGCAGTAGTTCGTGGGGATCGAGGCGGAGATCGAGAACGACCCCAGGGAACCGGTCGTCGCCGAGTGGGTCGTGGCGAGGCACTGCCGCGTCGCATTCCCTCCGAACGGGAAGAAGTCCTGGTCGTAGTGGACCGTGAGCGCGACCGTCTGGTTCGCGATCGAGGGGCGGGGGGTGGGGCCGCCGAGGTCGGAGAGCTGGCCCGTGAACCGGGTCGGCACCCCGGCGCCCGAACACCCCGTCCCCGTGATCGCCAGGTGGAGGAGGGCCGCCGCCGGCGGCACGGGCGTACCCGGCCGCGACGCCGCGCCCCCCGAGAACGCCGAGAGGACAATCAGCACGCCGATCGCCGTGGCCGCGCCGGCGCCCGATCCGAGGGCCCGCCATCGACCGCCGAAGCCGCGCATCGTCCGAGCGCCGGCGCCTTCGGCGACGCGTTCGCCGGGACCGGGAACCCAGATACGTTCCTAGGGGGGTTTAATCGTGTCGTCGCCCGCTTCGCCCGTGGACCGAGCTCGGCGAGCCTACGGGGCGACCCCGAGGCCGACCTAGGGGGTCTCGGGGCCCTCGAGCGGCCAGGCCCGCAGCGTCGTGTGCGTCGCGCCCTGCCGGGCGAGCCGGCTCTCGACCAGGAGGACCTCCCGGACCCTCGTCTCCCCGAGGGCAGGGGCGTCCGACCGCGCGGCGAGGGCGTGGGCCCGCTCGCGGTCCTCGGCCCCCCGGACCCGGAACAGGGTGACGTGGGGTCGGAACGCCCGGTCGGCCCGTCCGAACCCCTGCCGGTCGAGGTGCCCGTCGAGGTCGGCCGCGATCCGTTCGGTCTCGGAACGGCCCTCCTCGACCTCGGCGAAGACGACCCGGGGCCGCTCGAGATCCGGGAACGCCCCGAACCCCCGCAACGTGAGGCGGAACGGCGGGTGTCGGGCCGCGACCGGTCCGATCGCCGCCTCCAGAGGCGGCCGTCGGTCCGCGTCGACCTCCCCTAGGAACCTCAGGGTGAGGTGGGGGGACGGGCCCCGGGACCGTTCGAGGGGCGCGAACCCGACGATCTCGGGAGCGGGGAGCGCCACGAACAGCCGCACGGTCCCGTGTCCTCGGGGCCTAGGGAGGGTCGGATGAGGGAAGGGGTTTGCTCGCCGGACCGAGCCCGGGGCCGAGCCGAAGGGTCCAGACCTGGGCCGAGCTCGCCCGCCGACCTTGCGCGCGGAGGACGGAGCGGACCCGGCGGGCCCTCGCGGGCGACGAGACGAGGAAGACCACCGACGCGCGACGATCGTCCGCCTTCGATAGGCCCCGCCGGACCCGGTCGGGCCGCTCGGCCCCGGTGACCTCGGCCTCGACGTGCACGTCCCGGCCCCCGAAGGCGCGCCACGCCCAGCTCATGGACCTTCGGGCAACGAGCTCGGCGGCGGCGC
>DASYZN010000068.1:0-1686 GCA_035946105.1 Thermoplasmata archaeon
CCCGAGGGCCCGGTGGGAATCGGAGGCCGCGAAGGCCGTCCCCGGCTCCCCGGGGAGCGGCGCCTCCCCGCTGCTCGCCCACCCGCCCGGATCCGACGACCCGCACTTCCTGACCTCCGAGGGCTTCCCGGGCGCCTTCCCGTACACGCGCGGGATCCAGCCCACGATGTACCGGGGCCGCCTCTGGACCATGCGGCAGTACTCGGGCTTCGCGAGCGCCCGAGAGACGAACCGCCGGTTCCGATACCTCCTCGCCGGAGGGCAGACCGGGCTGTCGGTCGCGTTCGACCTGCCGACGCAGATCGGCTACGACTCCGACCACGCCCGATCGAAGGGGGAGGTCGGCCGGGTCGGGGTCGCGATCAGCTCGCTCGGCGACATGCGGACGCTCGTGGACGGCATTCCCCTCTCCGAGGCGACGATCTCGATGACGATCAACGCAACCGCGCCGATCCTCACGGCGCTCCTCCTCGCCGCGGGCGAGGAACAGGGCGTGCCGAGGGCCCGGCTCGGGGGCACCGTGCAGAACGACATCCTCAAGGAGTACGTGGCCCGAGGCACGTACATCTATCCCCCCGGCCCGGCGATGCGGCTCGCCACGGACCTCATCGAGTTCGCGTCGCGGGAGATGCCCACCTGGAACTTCATCTCGGTCTCCGGTTACCACATGCGCGAAGCCGGGGCGACGGCGGCCCAGGAGGTCGCGTTCACCATCGCGAACGCGATCGCCTACGCCCGAGGCGTCGCGGCGCGGGGGCTCGCGGTCGACGACTTCCTTCCCCGGTTGTCGTTCTTCTTCTCTTCCGACCGCCACTTCCTCGAGGAGATCGCGAAGTTCCGGGCGGCCCGGAGGCTCTGGGCGACCGTCGCCCGGGACACCCTCGGAGCGCGCCGGGGGCGGTCGATGCAGCTGAGGTTCCATACCCAGACCGCGGGGTCGAGCCTCTCCGCCCAGCAGCCCGAGCTCAACGTCGTCCGAACGACGTTGGAGGCGCTCGCGGCCGTGCTCGGCGGCACGCAGTCCCTGCACACCAACGCCCTCGACGAGGCGCTCGGCCTCCCGACCGAGGCGTCGGCCCGCCTGGCGCTCCGCACCCAGCAGATCCTGGCCGAGGAGTCCGGCGTCGCGTCGACGGTCGATCCGCTCGGCGGGGCGTACGCTGTCGAGGCGGAGACGGACCGGATCGAGGCAGAGGCCGTCGAATACCTCGCCCGCATCGACGCCCTGGGTGGGGCCGTCGACGCCATCGAGCGGGGCTACTTCGCCTCCGAGATCGCCCGGGAGGCGTATCGGACGGCCCGGGCTCGGGAAGCGAAGGAGGAGATCGTCGTCGGGGTGAACGATCTCGTGGAGGGGAACCCCCGATTCTCGCTCTTCCCGACCTCGGGGGGGAAGGGCCCCGCCGCCCTCAAGGTCGGTCGGGAGCAGGAGGATCGGCAGGTCGCCCGCGTGCGCTCCTGGAAGCGGCGCCGCGACGGCCGGCGGACCACCGAGTCGCTGTCGAGTCTCCGGAGGACGACGGATTCCGGTCAGAACGTGATGCCGGACGTGCTCGCCGCGGTGCGGGCGGGCGCGACGTTGGGAGAGATCGCCGACGTCTGGCGGTCCTCCTTCGGGGAGCACCGTCCCTCGAGAGCGTTCTAAGGAGGTCGGATGGACGTCGATCACCTCGGGCTCGCGGTCCG
>DASYZN010000069.1:0-6315 GCA_035946105.1 Thermoplasmata archaeon
CCCGCTCCGACCCGAGATCGAGGCGGCGATCGCCGTCATCGAGCGGGGGGGTCGATGGCTGGTCCAACGTCGGCGATCGGAGGGGCTCCTCGGGGGGCTGTGGGAGTTCCCGGGCGGCAAGATGAGGCCCGGCGAGCCCGCGGAGTCCGCGGTCCGCCGGGAGGTCTATGAGGAGACCCGGATGCGGCTCGTCCACCTCGAGCCGGTCGGGGTCGTCCGACACGCCTACAGCCACTTCTCGGTCCGGCTCCACCTGTTCAAGGGCCGCCCGAGACCAGGGGCGAGGTGGCGAGCGCACTCCGAGACCCTCCGTTGGGTCACGCCCGACGACTTCGCCGCCCTGCCGAGACCGATGGCGACGATCCGCGCCGCCCGACTGGTTTCGGGCAGGCGAGCCCAACGCACCGGAACGCTCCCGGGAAGGCCCCCGCCTCGCCGGCGGGCTCGGCCCGCCTACCGTCCCTAGGGAGCCGGGGCGTCGTATCGCCCCCGACGTCCATCTCCCGGCGGGCCGGGAAACTATATAGTCTCGCTCGGTTTTCTTGAGATTGGCCTCGGGCACCGGCCCGACCCCCTCGGGTGGCCCCGTCCAACAGGCCCGAGTGGGTCGGCCGGTGCCTTCCCGATACCCTTCGAACGAAGCTTTCATAGAGGGTCCGAGGCGAAACCTCTCGCGATGTCGCTCCTGTTCGGGGCGTCCCGGGAGGACCGGGGCCTGATCGTCCGGACCCTGAGGGCCCTCGGCCCGACCACCGTCCCCGGCCTCGCCGCCGCGCTCTCCTGGTCTCCGAGGAAGACGGAGCGTCTCGTCCGGGACCTCGTGCGCCACGGCGCGGGGGGACTCTTCTACGATCCGGGGTCCGGGCTCGTGCGGATCGGTCCGCCCCCGGCGACCGTTACGGCCCCCACGCCTTCGGAGACCGAGGCCGCTCCCCTCGACCAAGTCCCGTCGACCCCGATCCCGAGGCTGCCGAGCGCTCCCCGGGGCGTTCGGCCCCCCACGGGGTCGGCCACCCCCACCCCATCGATCGCCCCCCAGCGGAGCACCTGCCCGAGCTGCGCCGGCACCATGGAGCCGACGGCCGATGCCCAGGCGATGGTCTGCCGAACGTGCGGCCGGATGACGCTGCGCCCCCGGGCATCGGCGGGTCGACCGGTGGAGCCGCCGGCCCCGACCGCCTCCCCGCCGGTCGTCGCCTCGCACGGACCCGTCCCCGATCGGAAGGCCCAGGAGATGTTCGCGGCGTACGCGACGGCCCGGCCGATCCCCTGCCCGCGATGCCGATCCCCCCTGCGCCATCGGGGGCTCGCCGAGTACGCCTGCCCGGCCTGCGGGGAGAGCGTCCGATTCCCCTCGAACACTTCGATGGGGCCCGCCTCCGGACCGCCTCCTCTGCCCGCGGCGGCGCCTCGGGCCGCCCCCGAGCTCTCGACCCCGCCCCGCTAGAACGGCACGTCGGATCGCACCTTCGCGATCAGGGCCCCGTCGCGGATCCCGTCCGAGACCTTCGCGATATCGCCGGAGGGGGAGCGGTCCCTCGACCAGGGGGGCACCCGCTCCCGGACCGCCCGCAGGGCGGCCTCGCTCCCCCGGCCGCCGCTCGCCGGCCGTCGAAGCTCGAGGGCCTGGGCGGCGACGATCCACTCGATGGCGATGACGGTGCGCGTGTTCGAGATCACCTGGCGGAGCTTCGCCCCCGCCCAGGGACCCATGCTGACGAAATCCTCCTGGTCCGCCGAGGTCGGAAGGCTCGAGGCGCTCGCCGGATGCACGAGGGTCTGGTTCTCGTTCACCAGCGCCGCCGCGAGGTACTGCGGGATCATGAACCCTGAGCCGAGACCGGCCTCGGGGGCGAGGAACGGGGGGAGCCCCCGGTTCAGGGCCGGGTGGACGAGCCGGGCGATCCGACGCTCCGAGAACCCCCCGAGATACGATACGCCCAAGGCGAGGCTGTCGAGGGCATAGGCGAGGTGCTGGCCGTGGAAGTTGCCCCCCTGGACGAACTCGTCCCCCTCGAAGACGATCGGGTTGTCGGAGACCGCGTTCAGCTCGGCCTCGGCGGTCCGGCGGGCCGCCTCGAGGGCGACCTTCGTGGCGGCGAGCACTTGCGGGAGGCAGCGGAGGGTGTACGGGTCCTGCCCCGCGTAGTCCGAGGGCGCCCGGGCGAGCTGGCTCCCGTCGAGGAGGGCGCGGATCGCCGCCGCGACCTCGCGCTGCTCCGGGAGATTCCGCAGGACGCCTAGGCGGTCGTCGAGCGCCGCGGGGTTGCCGCGCAGGGCGTCAAAGGAGAGGGCGGCGGCGATCTCGGCGGCATCGAGCAGAGCGCCCGCGTCCGACACCGCCAGGGCGAGGTAGCTCGCCATCAGCGAGGTACCGTTGAGGAGCGCGACGCCCTCCTTCTCGACGAGCTCAAGCGGGGCGAGGCCGGCCGGCACGAGGGCGGGTCCGGCGGGGCGGGGGTCGCCCGATCCCGACAGGAACGCCCCCTCGCCGACGATCGGAAGGGCGAGGTGGGCGAGAGGGGCGAGGTCGCCGGAGGCGCCGACCGAGCCCTGGGAGGGGACGAGCGGGACGAGGCCGAGGTTGAGGAAATCGACGAGACGCTCGACCAGCTCCGGTCGGACCCCTGAGTGGCCCGCGGCGAGCGAGTTCGCCCTCAGGAGGAGCATCCCCCGGACGATCTCTTCGTCGAGCGGCGGACCGGCGCCGCTCGCATGGCTCCGCACGAGGTCCAGCTGGAGCCGACGGGACTGTTCGGGAGGGATCCGTCGGTCCGAGAGCGCCCCGAAGCCCGTCGTGACCCCGTAGACGGCCCGTCCGGAGGTGACCGCGCGCTCGACGGCTCGTCGGCTCGACGACATCCGCTCCCGGGCCTCTCCCGAGACCGACACGGCGCATCCGTGCCGGACGACGCTGAGGAACTGCTCGATCGTGAGGGATCGACCGTCGATCGGGAGGCTCTCCGTCATGGCCCCGATCGAACCGGGCGGCCGGGGCTAGGGGCTCCTCCCGGGGACGGGCGGACGATGCCGCGGCTCACGCCGACGGCACCGGAAGCACGAGCTCCCCGCCGGACTTCTGCATCGACGGCTGTCGCCGGGTCTTCGCGCCCTTCGTCGTCCAGAACAGCTCCGCGAACTCCTGGACCTGCTTCACGAGCTCTTGGGCGTCCGCGAGGGCGGTGCCCTGCCGGGTCTTCGAGGCCTGCTTGAGGATCTTCCACGCGACGTCGTGGACCTGGGGGTGCTGCTTGAGGTGGTCCGGCGTGAAGTAGTCCGACCAGATCACGCGGACCTCCGACTTGACCCGCTCCGAGTGGGACTCCTTGACCGCGGTATAGCGAGCGAGCTTCGCGACGTACGCCGCCCGCTCTTCGGGCTTCGCGTCAGCGGTCGGCATCGCGAGCTCGCCGATCAGCTGGTCCATCCGGAGGACCGTCAGCGCGGAGATCTGGGCCTCGTGCGGGTCGTAGATCCCGCAGGGGATGTCGCAATGGGCCCAAACGGTCTTCGGGGGGGCGATCGCATCGGCCATCGAAAGGACGATCTCGCTCAGGTGGCGTCGAACGGACATGCCGAGGCATTCTCCAGGGGTGGGATAACTTTGCCGGAACCGGACCTCGGTCCCGCTCGGATCCCCGACGCCCCCGGCGCCCGGGACGGCTTCCGATGGTTCCGGGCCCTCCGAAGCCGTCGAACGATCGTCCGAGACCGGAGCATGGAACCGGACCTCCTGGAAGGGGATCGCCTGCTCGTCGACCCGAGGGCGTTCCGACACCGGGCGCCGCGGGTCGGCGAGATCGTGGTCCTACGCGACCCGGAGGAGCCCACGCGCCTCCTGGTGAAGGCCGTCGGTCCGGGCGATAAGGACGGAGCGAGCTCGGGATCCCCTCCCGACGCCCTCCGATCCCCGGCCCGTGACGGGGCGATCGGCCGGTCCTCGGCGTTGGTCTTCGTCGTCTCGCGCCGGATCGACGAGGGCCGGGACAGCCGCCGCTTCGGCCCGGTGCCGCTCGACCGGCTCGTCGGCCTCGTCTGGTACCGCTACGCCCCTCGACACCGGCGGGGGCCGATCCCCGCGGGTCCGGGAGCCCCCGAAAGGTAATACGATGTGGGATTGTCCCACATCGATGCGAGCAGGAATGAAGCTCGTCGGGGTCGCCCTCGTCGCCGGGCTGGCCACGATCGGGGGCTTCGGCGCGGGCTACGCGCTCGCCCCCCGCAGCGCCTCCGCCGGCCCGGCGGGCGCGGCGAACACCCTCTCGATCTCCGCCGCCGGCACGCTGGGCACCCTGTTTCCCGAGGTCGCCGGGGCGCTCGCCAACGAGACCCCGGGGATCCACGTACCGAGCTCCGCCCAGCAGTACCAGGGGAGCCTCGCGGCGATCCAGGCCGTCCGCAACGGCGCCAACCAATACGACCTCGTCGCCTCGGCGGACTATCGGCTGATCCCGAGCCTGCTCGAACCCACCGGCGCGAGCTGGGAGGCCGCCTTCGCCACGACCCCCGAGGTCCTGGCCTACGACCCGAGCGTCTCGGCGCTCTCGGGCCTCAACACCTCGAACTGGCCCGGAAAGATCGTCGCGTCCGGCGTCACCCTCGGGGTCGCGAACGCCTCGACCGATCCGAACGGCTACAACGCGATCTTCGTCCTCGAGCTCCAGGGGCTCCTCGACGCCGGTGACCCGAACGCCCTCTACGGGCACTTCTTCACGACGCCCCCGGGCCAGTTCGCGCTCCCGGACCCCACCTACACGAAGGTCGAGCCGGAGACCCAGGCGGCGACCCTGTTGGGCCAGCACCAGATATCGACCTTCCTGATCTACCGATCCTACGCGATCCAGCACCACCTGAGCTACGTGACCCTCGACCCCCGGGTCGGGCTCGGCGGTTTGAACGCCTCCGACGTCGCCTTCGACGCCCGGGTCTCGACGGAGATCCTCGCCTCGACGGGTGGGGACGTCCGGGTGACCGGGGCCCCCGTCGTCTTCGCGGTCTCGGTCCCGACGAGCGCGCCGAACGCCTCGCTCGGAGAGGCGTTCATCCACCTCCTGCTTTCGCCGCAGGGTGAGGCCCTGCTCACCCAGGGCGGGTTCGACGCGATCTTCCCCGGTTGGACCGATCGCCCCTCGGCCGTGCCCGGTCTGCTCGCGCCGGACCTCGTCCCGATGCCGAGCGGCCTTCCGATCGGATGAGCGACGGCGCTCGCCCCCCGTCCGGCCGGGTCCGTCGATCGCTCCCGATCGGGATCGCGATCGGGCTCTCGGGCTCGCTCCTCCTCCTCTTCGTCCTGCCGATCGTCGCCCTCGTCACCTACGTCGACCCCGGGGCGCCCGCCGGATCGTGGCTCGCCCACCTCGCGTCGGCCGCGACCTCGACCGTGGCACTGGAGACGATCGCCTTCACCCTGTTCGCCTCGGGGATCGCCCTCGGCCTCTCCTTGCTCCTCGGCGTCCCGCTCGGCTACCTGCTCGCCCGCCGGTCGTTCCCGGGCCGCTCCCTCGTGGAGTCCGCCGTCGCCCTGCCGGTCGTCGTCCCGCACCTCGTCGCGGGGCTCGCCCTCCTCGTCCTCTTCGCGCCCCGCTCCCCGATCGGCGCCCTGTTCGTCGCGATCGGCCTCCCCGTCTTCGGGACCGTCTGGGGCGTCGTGCTCGTCATGCTCTACGTGAGCGCGCCGTACACCGTGTTGGCGAGCCAGCTCTCCTTCCAGGGGGTCGAGCCGGCGGCCATCGAGTCGGCCCGCACCCTCGGCGCGACCCCGGCCCGGGCGTTCAGGGACGTCACCCTGCCGCTCGCGACCCGGGGGATCGTCGCCGGGGGGCTCTTGACCTGGGCGCGCGCCGTGAGCGAGATCGGCGGCTTCCTCATCCTCGCCTACACGGTCTATCCGTCGGGCGTCTACCAGGGTCCCGTGACGAACCCGGTCTCGGTCTACGTCTACAACCTCTACCAGATCGGCGACGTCGCGGGCGCCGTGAGCGTCGCCTCGCTGTTCGTGCTGATCGCCTTCGGCCTCTTCGTCACGGTCCGGACCCTCGATCGATCGGGCCGGTTCCCCTGGCCTTCCCGGAGCCTCCTGCCGTGACGCACTGGAACCTCTCCGGCTGGGTCGTCGACCGGGGGGCGTTCCGCCTCGGCCCCCTCGACCTCGCCCTAGGCCCCGGGGAGATCCTCGCCGTGATCGGCCGCTCCGGCGCGGGCAAGACCTCGCTCCTTCGCTCGGTCGCCGGGCTTGCCCGCCAGCGGGCCGGCGACCTCGAGCGGGACGGGGTAGCGATCGGGCATCGGCCGCCCGAGGAGCGTCGGGCGGCCTAC
>DASYZN010000070.1:0-2472 GCA_035946105.1 Thermoplasmata archaeon
TGCGTGACGATCGGCAGGTCCGCGAGGTCGGGGTCCTTTAACTGGGGATGGCGCTCGGCGAGCCGCTCCCGGGCGGTCTCCATGGCGCACGGGCAGGCCGTCATGCCGAGGACCGTCGCGCCGATCGCCCGTCGGGTGTGCACCGCGTCCCCCTGACGCTCGGCGCGGGCTTCCGCGTGCAGCGTGAAGTTCTCGAGGCTCGAGCGACCCGGCGCAACGCCCCGGGGAAGGAAGTACTCCGCGGTCGCCCGGACCTCGGAGCGGGTCGCGTAGGGGTGTCGAAGGAGGAGCTGAGAGGCGATGTCGGCGCACGCCCCTTCGAAGCTCTCGACGGGTCGCGCCTCCGGCCAATCGATCGCTTCGGCCAGGAGCTCGGCGTTGCGGGAGAGGTCGGAGCCCTTGCGGGACGCCGGCAGATCCACGAAGACCGAGAACTCGGCGCTGAGCGCGGCGACCCGGTCGGGGCGCCGGACCAGGAGCGGTTTGCGGATCCCTTCGATGCCGACCCGGGCGATCGGAAAGGCGCCCCGGGTCGGTCGGGAGGCATGCAGGTCCATCGCGCCGTCGGGGACCCGGGTGCTCTTCAAATGGCTTGCCTCTCTCGGGGGCCCGACGGGTTTCGGCGCCGCCCTGCCTACGGGCACGTTATAAAACCGAGCGGCCTCGGAAGCCCATGACGGATGGGACGGCCTCGGCGGCCCCCTCGGTTACCCCGGCGACCCCGGTCCCGCCGACCGGACCGGCCCCGACGAACGTCCAGAGCGGGGGGGCCGAGTACGCCGAGCGGGAAGGCGCGATCCTCCAGAACCTCAAGAAGATCTACGATCCCGAGATCCCGATGAACATCGTCGATCTCGGCCTGATCTACGGATTCGAGTGGAAAGGGGACGATGTGACCCTCCACATGACCCTCACCGCCCCGGGGTGCCCGGTCGCGGGGATCCTCGCCGACGAGGTGAAGGCCGCTGTCGAGAAGGCCCCGAAGGTGCACAGCGCGACGGTGGACATGATCTGGGAACCGGCCTGGACCCCGGAGCGGATGAGCGATTTCGCGAAGCGGCAGTTCGGATACCTCTGATCCGCCTGCATCGGCCGTGAGGGAGCGCATGAGGTCCACCGACCCCGGGCCCTCGGGGGGCCGAAGGTGACGGACTACGTGGAGGAGCTCGCGACGGAGCGCAAGATGAAGGACCGGTTCATGGCCGGTCACGTCGAATCCCCGTTCGTGACCGACCGGGTCCCCGGCTTCAGCGGACTTCGCTACTTCCCGATCGCGAGCCGCTACCTCGTTACCGCCCGCCTCGAGCGGCTCTCGACCCCCCAGGAGGCGTTCCTTCGGACGAATCGGGACGGCCAGGCGGTCGTGCGCTACCTGGGCGACCTCTCCTTCCGCCTCGCCGGCCAGGCCCTCCGCCTGCGACTCTACCACGCCGGCGAGGGGGTGGGGACCTCGGTGTTCGTCCCCTTCCGAGACGTCACCTCGGGACGGGAGTCCTACGGTCCGGGCCGGTACGTCACGTTGGAGCTCAACGAGTCCGACGTCTATGAGATCGACTTCAATCGGGCGTTCAATCCCTATTGCGCCTACACCGACTCCTACGAGTGCGCCTTCGCTCCGGCGGAGAACGACCTGCCCGTGCCGATCCGGGCCGGCGAGAAGATCTGGTCCGCGGACCGGAACCCGACCTCTCCGACCGACGCCGTGCTCTCCCAACGCCGCCGACCGGTGGCCGCCCGAAAACCCGCGGCGACCGCTCGACGACCGACGAAGAAAGCTCCCCGCCCTCGGAAGGCCGCGCGCCGGAAGTCGACGCGACGATAGTCGACCCGCCGACCCGCGCCCCGGCGCCCGCGATCCGTTTCAGAGCTGGGGGATGGTCGCGGCGAGCCCCGTGAGCACGAACTGGACCGCGATGGCGGCGAGGAGGAGCCCCATGACCCGCGTGAGCGCCATGATGCCGACCCGGCCGAGGTATTGGAGGATCCCGTGCCCGTAGTGGAGCACGAGGAACGTCGCCGCCGTGGTCACCGCGATGGCGACGAAGACGGAGGCGATCGCGATCGGGTCTCCGTCGGAGTACCCCGCATAGATCATGACGGTCGAGATGGCGCCGGGCCCCGCGAGGAGCGGGATCCCCAGGGGCACGACCGAGACCTCGTCCCGGCGGGCCAGCGCCTCCTCCCGATCGGCCGGCGTGAGCCGCGTGCGGGCCGTCTCGCCGCGGAGCATGTCGTAGGCGACGATGAATAGGAGGATTCCGCCGGCGATCTCGAACGCCCCCAGCGTGAAGCCGAACGCCTGGAAGACGAATCGCCCGCCGATTGCGAAGACGAAGAGGACCACGCCGACGACGGAGACGGACCGGCGGAGCACCACGGCCCGGTCCGCCGACTCGAACCCCTCGGTGAGCGCGGCATAGAACGGCAGCGTGCCGATGGGATCGACGAGGGCGAACAGGCTCACCGTAACGG
>DASYZN010000071.1:0-2489 GCA_035946105.1 Thermoplasmata archaeon
TGATCCTCGATCAGCTGGTCGAGGAGGCCGGCGATCCCAAGGGAAAGGAGCCGGGGCATCCGGAGCTCTGGCTTCGCTTCTGCGAGGGACTCGGACTCCCGAGGGCCCGGGTCGTCTCGACGCCCCTGCTCCCGAGCACGCTGGTGGCGATCGACGACTTCCTCTACATCAATCGGGAGATGCCGTTCTACATCTCGGCGGCGGGCTCCTCCGAGCCCCCGAACGTCGAGCTGTGCGCCCGGCTCCTGCCGGCCTTCCGGACCCACTACGGCGTCCCGGAGGCGGCCCTCAGCTACTACTCGCTCCACGTGACGGCCGACGAAGAGCATACGAGGTTCGTCGGCGAGATGGTGGCCGCCTTCGCGAACTCCGTCGAGGTCCGACATCGGATGTGGGAGGCGATGCTTCGGGGGTTCGCCCTGCATGGGCTTCTCGTCGATGGAGTGCTCGCCGCCGGGGTCTCCGGGCCGGGCGCGTAGGGAACGGGCACCGGCTCGATCCGGGACCGCCGAAGTCTACGTTCAGGGGCAGGGATCGGATGATCGGGACCAGCGTCCGCCTCCGTCGGATCTTTCCCCCCGGGGGCCGACGGCTCTTCTCCGTCCCGCTCGATCATTCGGTCTCGCTCGGCCCGATCCCCGGGCTTGGAGCCCCCCGCGTCCTCGTCCGGACCCTCGTCGCTTCGGGGGTCGACCTGGTCATCGTCCCCAAGGGCGTCGTCGGACGGATCGCGCCGGTGCTCGGGCCCGGGACGCTGCTCGGCGTCCACCTCTCCGCGTCGACGACCCTCGATCCGACCCCGGACCACAAGGGACTCGTGGGCCGCGCCCGGGAAGCCGTGTCGTTGGGGGCGGACCTCGCCTCGGTCCAGGTGAACTTCGGGATCCCCGGCGAACGGGAGATGCTCTCGCAGCTCGGAGAGACGGTCGAGGAGGCCCACGCGTTGGGGCTCCCCCTGCTCGCCATGGCCTACGTGAAGACGCCGAGCGGAGGGACCCTGGCAGAACTGCAGCACGCGGCGCGCGCCTGCGCGGACCTGGGGGCGGACATCGTGAAGACGAGCTATCCCGGCTCGGTCGGGGAGCTCCGCCGCCTGGTGGCCTCGACGCCGACGCCCGTCCTGCTCGGAGGAGGGGAGAGGGTCGGGGGACCGACCGAGGTCGTTCGCTTCGCTCGGGCGGCCGTCGCGGGCGGGGCCGCCGGCATCTCGATCGGGAGGAACCTCTTTCAGCGGGCTCGCGTCGCCCCCCTGGCGCGCCAGCTGGCGGCAATCGTCCATGACGGGTCGCGAACCCGGGGTCCGTGACGATCGATCGGATCGCGCTCGACGTCTCTCGAGCGCGGCGGTCGTTCGTTTCAAACCTCCTCGAGAGAGGCCGCCAACTCGGATTCCGGAGCTTCGTGGTGGCCCCGAGGACGGCCGTCTCCCCCCGGAGGCGGGAACACTGGTTCTGCCGAAGCGGTACCCGGCTCCTCCCGATCCGTTCGACGGGAGCCCCAAGGCCGATCGAGTGCCGCCGGATCTCGAGCCCGGAGGCGTTGGCGACGGCGATCCGTCGGACTCCGACGGGCGGCCGGATCCTCCTGACCTGGTCGACCGGTCGCGTGATCCCCCTCGAGGCCGCGCTCGCGGCGGCGAGCGCCCGGATCGGGATCTGGGTAGAAGCTCGTGGACCCAGCGAGATGCCCGCCGCCCTCGGGGCCCTCGAACACGGGGCGAAGTGCGTGCTGGTCCCCATTCGTTCGGCCCGGACCCTTGAGGCGCTCGCCGCCTCCATCGGGCGCCCGGCCCTCGCTCGGATCCGCTGGACCGAGGCCCGGATCCGTGCCGTGCGTCCGATCGGGTTGTCGGAACGGGTCCTCGTCGATACCGTCTCGATCCTCTCTGAGGACGAGGGACTCCTCATCGGGAGCACCGCGCAGGTCCTGTTCCACGTCCTGAGCGAATCGGTCGGTTCGAGGTTCTCGGCGGCCCGGCCGTTCCGAGTGAACGCAGGCGCCCCGCACTCCTACGTGCTCATGGCCGACGGGAGCACCCGCTACCTCTCCGAACTGGCGGCAGGGGATCAGGTCCTCGCCGTCCGCGCCGATGGATCGAGCCGAACGGTCCGGATCGGCCGGATCAAGATCGAGCGTCGACCGATGCTGCTCGTCGCCGCGACGTTGGGCGACGCCGGAGCCACGCTCTTCGCCCAGGAGGCGGAGACCGTCTGCCTCGCCGCAGGGTCCCGGCGGGTCGCCGTGACGGAGCTTCGGACGGGTCAGAGGGTCCGGTCCGCACGCCTTCCCCCCGGTCGGCACCTCGGCCGGATCGTCGACGAGAGCATCGAGGAGCGGTGACGGGACGCCGTCCCACGCTGATCGTCAGCCTGACCGCGCGGGACCTCCCGGCGGCCCGGCGGGAACTTAGGGCGGTCCGGTCGTCGGGCGCAGCCGCCGCCGAGATCCGGTTCGATCGATGGCCGGCCCGAGAGCGGGCTCGCGCCGAG
>DASYZN010000072.1:0-1880 GCA_035946105.1 Thermoplasmata archaeon
TCTCGAGCCGGGCCATGAACTCGTCGCCGTCCCTAAGGAAGGAAAGCGAGAGGAGATGGGTCCGGTCCATCGGGCGGGTCGGGAGGCTCTCGCCGGAGGGCGTCGCGGCCTTGCGGGCCGAAGGCTTCGCGGATCCGGCCGCGGCGGGCCGGGCCCGGCCCCCGCTGGGGGCCGCCGATCGCTTCGAGCGGTCGGTCGAGCCCGACTTCATCGCGGGCTTCGACTTCGCGAGGACCGGGCGAGACTTCTTCGCCGGTCGGGAAGGAGTTCGGGCCGTCCCGGTCGAGGGGCGCCGCGGCTTCGGACGGTGGGCCACCCTAGGAACCTCGGCGCGGCCCCCACCGACCTACCCTATTTAGAGGTATCCGAAATGCGCCCGTCGACGGAAGTTTCCGCCGCTTCGGTAGCCTGATTTGGGGGGCCGCGGTCGGTCGGCCGTGGACGGGGCCGAGGGGTCGAGCGAACGCCCGAGGCCCGGCACGGCGCCGACGATCTCGCTGCCGAACCTCCTCTGGCTCCTCGCCGTCGCCGCCGCCCTCGCCTTCGTCCTGCTCGAGCCGCTCCTCTCCTTCCCCCTCTTCGGTTCCGACACGGGGGAGTACTACCGGCTGAGTCAGTCGATCGCGCTCTCCGGGCACCTGCCGGGCAGCTACGGCGGTTGGGGCAGCGCCTACCCGGACTTCCCGGGAACGTTCCTGCTGACGGCGGCCGCCTCCGGCGCGACGGGATCCGATCTGCTCGTCACCCTGACCGTGGCGATCCCGCTCCTCGCCGCGCTCTCGATCGTCCCGCTCTTCCTCCTCTTCCGGAGGATCTTCCCGAACGACACGATCGCCATCGTGGGCGCCGGCCTCGCCTCGCTCGCCTTCCCGAGGACGTTCTCGCTCGCCCACCCGGCGCCGCTCGCCCTCGGCGACCTCCTCGTCGTCGCCGCCCTGTGGATGTTCGTCGAGGGCCGACGCGACGCCCGATGGTATCTGCCGCTCGGCCTCACGGCGGGCGCGCTCATCGTGACCCACCACCTCTCGAGCTACTTCTTCGTCGTGAGCGCGCTCGGGAGCCTCGTCCTGCTCGAGCTGTGGCGGCCGAGGTCGTGGAGCCGGCGGTTCCCGGGGCGCGAACTCGCCTTCCTCCTCGCGTTCCTCCTGGGGCTCTTCGCCGACTGGTTCGAGTACGCGCGGAGCTTCCTGCCGACGGTCTCGGAGGGCAGCCTCGGCAACGGCCCCGGGGAGTTCCTCGTGTTCGAGGGCGTCGCCGTCGGAGGGATCGCGCTCGCCGGGCTCGCGATCCGCGCCTGCCGGGCCCGCCCGATCGCCCCGCTCACCGTCCGGATGCCGAGCGATCGGAGCGTCGCCCGGGACTTCCTCCTCATCCTCGCGGCGTCGTTCGTCGGCATCGCGATCCTGCTCGCCTACCCGCTCCCGGGCACCCACCAGACGACGACGGCCTCCGCCGTCCTCTACTTCTCGCCGGTGCTCGCCCTCGCCTCACTCGCCGCAGGGACCCGCCGGCTTGTCACGGCGAGCCGGATCGGACCCCTCGTCCTCGCGTGGACGGCCGTCGTCGGCCTCTCCGCCCTCGTCGCCCTCGCCACCTCGGACCCGACGCTGAGCCCGGCCAGGCATGCCGAGTACCTGGTGATCCCGCTCGGCCTCCTCGTCGCCGTCGGCCTCGGCCGCCTGGTCGCCCGGTGGGGCGACGCCCGCGGACGGGGGGCTTTCCTCGCCGGCGGGATCGGCATCGTTCTCCTCCTCGCGGCGAACGGGGCGGTCGCCTACCCGCCCCCCGCCGACCTCGGGGGATTCCAGGAGGGGCTCACCCCGGGCGACGCTGCGCTCTACGGATGGGTCGGCATGGGCCTCCCCCCGAACGCGACGGTC
>DASYZN010000073.1:0-2255 GCA_035946105.1 Thermoplasmata archaeon
GTGTACAGGAATTAGTTCCTCTTCGCGGGGAGGGGGTGCGGGGGAGGGTCCGCCTCCTGCGCGACCGCCGTCTCACGCCATCGCCTCCAGTCGATCGAAGTAGAGGCCGAGCAGCGTCTCGGGGGGGAGCTTCCGCTGGAAGGCCTCACGGGGCGTCTCTAGCGCCCACAGCGCGCCGTGGATCTCGTCGTTCTTCCACGTGATCCACGCCGCCAGGCCGTCGAACCGCCACCGCAGCTTGTCGTACTCCAACCACAGCCGCTCCGCCTTGCCGTTCGTCTGCGGGTTGTTGACCCGACTCACCACGTGGCGGATGCCCTCCTCGGCGAGGAACTGCTGGAATTTCCCCAGTCCGGGGTCGTTCCCCTGTCGCGGGTTCGCGTAGAACTGGCATCCTCGGTCCGTGTTGATCTCCCGCACCGTGAGGTTCCAGCTCCGCGCCACCGCGAGCGCCTCGCGCAGCGTCTCGAGGGCGTGGTCGCTCGTCGCCTCGGCGAACTCGCCGCCGGCGAGGATCATCCGGCTCGCGTCATCGAGCCACAGGATGCAGTGCGGGTAGCCCTCGCTCGTCCGATGGTAGTCGCCGTGGAGGAGCGACCCCGAGTGCTCCCGCTCGTACCGGCACCGCCGACGGGGCTTCTGCTTGCGGAGGTTCGGGATCGACCATCCCTGGCGCCGCAGGTAGAGGTAGACCTTCGCGTGAGGGAGACGGATCCCGCGACGGGCGAGGGTCTTCCAGATCTGGGTCGCGCCCCGCGGCGTGCGCCGCCACTCCTCGGCGATGAGCTGCTCTTGGGCCTCGGTGAGGGGAGGTCCCTTCGGACGCCGCGCCGGGTTGAGGCGGGGCACGACCCCCGACGTACGCCACCGTTGAAGGAGCTTCCGGAGCCACCGACGCGTCACGCCCCATCGAGCGGCCATCTGGGGAAGGGAGTCCCCATCCCACTCCGCCTGGGCCTGCTCGATGAGGTAGGCGATCCGTCGGTCGGTCAGCCGGGTCACGCCGCCGAATCGGGGCGGGGTTAGACGTTCCAGGCCGCGGACGGCGGTGGGAGGGACGCGCGGAGCTCGACGGAGAGGTTCGACGGGGGGTAGGTGGATCCATCGTCCCGCAGCGAAGGCGCGAGTGGCTCCGGAGGTGCGAAGCCGCTCGAGCCGAGGACCCCTGCGTCCTCGAGGGAGGAAAGCGAAAGTCCGCTCCCCCCTGGACCCCCCACTTCCACTCCAGGGCGGGGAGCCGGGCTGGGTTGGAACTAACTTCCGTACTCCAGATATGACCCTCGAGGGAGCGATCGCCCGGTTCGATCGCGAAAAAATCGAGATCTGCCCGGGCGCGCCCGCGTGCCGAAGCGGGAAGTCGAAAGCGAAAGCTCGACGACGCCGGATCAGCTGCTGTCGAAGGAGGCCGTGATCGCGGCCGTGATCCTGAGGGAACTCCCTGCGCTGCCGTTCGGGTTGACGAAGAGGAGCTGATACGAGCCTCCGCCGTCGAACGCGTTGACCCACCCGCTCCGTTCCGGACCGGCCGACCAGTCCGACGCCGGGGGAGCGCCGCTGGTTCCGTTCAGCCAACCGCCGAACTGGCCACCAGTCATCAAGTAGAGGACGAGAGGAGCCGTAGCGTAGAACGTCCCGCACAGGGAGAACTCGTAGGAGAGCGCGATCGGGACGCTGACGTGCCCGGACGGCCCGATGTCCCATTGGGTTCCGTTCGCCACGAGGGTCACCGGAGGAGGCAGGGGAGGGAGCGGCGTTCCCGAGGAGACGCCGGGCGAGGAACCGGCGCCGCCCGGGATCGCGAGTCCGCCCCCCTGGACCCAGAGCATCACGGCGATCGACCCCACGACGATCGCGAGGGAGAGGAGTCCCACCCGACGGGGACCGCTCCACGGGGATCGGATCCGACCCGGTTCGGGCGTCGGAGACCCCCCCATCTCGGTCTCGTTGGGGGCCATGCCTGTCTGTCTGGATACGCATCCGTCGCCATAAAGCGTGACGGGCGAGGAGGTTCTCGGGCCAGAGCGACCGCCCGATCGGTCGGGCTCGGGCGACGGCAGGAGTCGGAGGGATCCTGCCGCGGTCCGCGCGGGAGGTTCGTTGCGTAGCCGGAAATCGCTATCCCCCCCCATGCCGGTCGCACGCGGATGCGGGACCTCCAGGACGCCCCGGCGGTGCCGCCCGAGGATTCGGGCGGGGACGAGCGCGCCGGTTACCTGATCGCCGGAATCCTCCTCATCCTCGCCGGGTGGGGGGGC
>DASYZN010000074.1:0-2595 GCA_035946105.1 Thermoplasmata archaeon
ATCCTCGGCCAGATCCGGTCCCTGATCGACCGGGGGTTCGCCTACCCCGCCGAGGGGTCGGTCTACTATGACGTGTCGAAGTTCTCCGACTACGGGAAGCTCTCGGGGCAACGGGTCGAGGCGCTGCGGCCGGGGAGCCGGGCGCCCCCGGAGCCGGGAAAGCGGGCCCCGGAGGACTTCGCGCTCTGGAAGGCGGCCCGTCCTGGGGAGCCCAGCTGGGAGTCCCCCTGGGGGCCGGGACGACCGGGGTGGCACATCGAGGACACGGCGATCACCGTCCGACTGTTCGGTCCCCGTTACGACCTCCACGGGGCGGCGGTGGACCTCAAGTTCCCCCACCACGAGGCGGAGATCGCCCAGGCCGAGGCCGCCACGGGCGAGCGGCCGCTCGTCAACGTCTGGATGCACGCGGGGTTGCTGAACCTCAAGGGGGAGAAGATGTCGAAATCCCTCGGGAACACCGTCTTGCTGCACAGCGCGATCGACCGGTACGGTCCCGACGTCCTCCGATTCTACTACCTGAACGCCCACTACCGAAGTCCGCTCGACTACGTGGAGGGGAAGAGCCTCGAGGAGGCCCGGGACGCCCACGAACGGCTCTTCGGACCGGCCCGGGCCGTGGGGAAGGCGCTCGAAGCGGGCGGCCTCGAGTGGGCCGGCCGCGACCTCCCGGCGGAGATCGCGGCGCGTTCGAGCGAACTCGTCGAGCGGCTCGACGTCGAGCTGGCGCAGGACTTCAACACCCGGGAGGCGATCGCGCTCCTCTTCGGCTGGGGTCGGACGCTTTCCGACTGGCTCCCCCATCTCGAGGCCCTCTCCGGGAGCGCCCTCGCGACGCTGGCCGCGCCGTACCGATGGGCCACCGAGGTCCTCGGCCTCTTCGGATCGGGAGCGGTCGGCCCGGGCTCCCAGGACCTCGACCGGGTCGTGGGGGCGACCCTGGCGGCGCGGGCCCGGGCGAGGGCCCGGGGCGATTACGCCGAGTCGGACCGGATCCGCTCCGAGCTCTCCGAGGCGGGCATCGTCGTCGAGGACGGACCGGACGGCGCCCGCTGGCACCCGGACGCCTCGGGGGCGGATTGATCGGGCTCGGCTTCGAGTCGCACGGGGGCCTAGACCGGATCCGGCTCGTCGAGGTCCCGGAGCCCCGCCCGGGGCCGGGCGAGGTTCGGGTCCGGATCCGCGCCGCCTCCTTTAACCACCTCGATCTCTTCACCCTCGCCGGGATCCCTGGCGTCGAGATCGCCCGTCCCCACGTGCTCGGCTCGGACGGCGCCGGGACCGTCGATGCGACCGGGGAGGGCGTCGACGACCTATCCCCCGGGGCGCGGGTGCTCCTCAACCCGGGCCTCTCCGACGGCACGTGCGACGCCTGTCGGGCGGGGGAGGAGTCGGAGTGCCGAACGTACCGCATCCTCGGGGAGCACACCCAGGGCACCGCCGCCCCCTACGTCGTCGTGCCCCGCCGCAACGTCCATCCGATCCCTCGAGGCCTTTCCTTCGAGCAGGCCGCCGCGGCGCCGCTCGTCCTCCAGACGGTCTGGCGGGCGGTCGGGACCATCGGGGCGCTCCGTCCGGGGGAGCGGTGCGCGGTCATCGGCTCCGGAGGGGCGACGGCGCCTTCCGCGGTCCAGATGGCCCACCGTCTCGGCGCGAAGGTGGTGGTCGTCGCCCGGACCGGGGCGAAGGCCGACCGGGTCCGCGCCCTCGGCGCGGACGAGGTGCTCCTCGTCTCCGAGGAGCGGCCGATGGATCGGGCCCTATGGGCCTGGAGCGAGAAGCGGGGGATCGACGTCATCTTCAACTCGGTCGGAGGCGCCACCATCGCCCCCTGCGTGCGCGCCCTCGCCCGGGGGGGAAGGCTCGTCGTCATCGGGGCGACGACCGGACCGGTGGTCGAGATCGACCTCAGGACCCTCTTCTGGCGGCAGGCTTCCCTCCGGGGGAGCACGATGGCCAATCGGCGGGAGTTCGACCTGGTGCTTCACGCGTTGAGGGACGGCAGCCTCACCCCCATCGTGGATCGGGTCTACCCATGGTCGGACGGGCCGAGCGCGATCGCCCGGCTCTCCGAGCCGGACGTCTTCGGGAAGGTCGTCCTGACCGTCCCGTAGCTCAGAGAGCGCGCCCGCTCCGGGCCGGTCCCCTCCCCGAACACCTGACTCATCAAGAGGATTCATTTTTATAGCGGGAAAATACCAGTTACTTGGCGTGGACCCAATCGTTGGGAGCCCCCCACGCGGCCCGGGGGCGGCGCCGAGCCGGAGCCGATCGACCCCCATCTTCTGGGTGAGCCTCCTTCTGGTGGGCCTCGCCCTCGGCAGCCTCGCCGGCATCGGGTTCCTCCATGTCGGTGGGACCACGGCGGCCCCGCTCGGGGCCCCCGCCGGCGCCGCGCTCCCCAAGGCGGCCGCCGGTTCGGTCAACGGGGACCTCACCGTGCCCTCGGGATCGAACGTGACCCTGGGCCCGGTCGCGGGTCATCTCACCTACTACGAGGGCGGGAACATCACGGTCCTCGCGGGCGGGCACCTCACGCTACGGAACACGACCCTCGTCTTCGTCGAGTTCATCGGCAACAACGGGAGCCTCTCG
>DASYZN010000075.1:0-19026 GCA_035946105.1 Thermoplasmata archaeon
GGCGCCGGCGCCCACGTCGAGGACTCGGTCGTCCTCGACGGGGCGACGATCGGCCGCGGGGCCTCGGTGACGGGCTCGCTGGTCGGCCCCGGCGCGATCGTCCCGGACGGCGTGACGTTGACCCGGCAGATCCTCGGGGCCCGGGCGGGCGCCTAGGCGGATCAGGGGTACGCGGGCCCCGTGACGACGACCTTGAGGGCTTCCGAGGGTTGTCGGGCCTTTCGGAACGCCGCGTCGATCGACGGGAGGTTGAACCGGTCGGTGACGAGGTCGTGGACCTGGAGGCGGCCCTCCGAGAGGAGGGCGTGGACCGCCGCAAGGTCGGGTTCGGTCGTCGCGTAGGTCGGCACCAACCGGACGCCCGATAGGTAGAGGGCCTGCAGATCGAGGTCGAGCCGGCTCCCGGGCTCCGGCAGGCCGAAGAGGTTGATCGTCCCACCCCGTCGGACGGTCCGGGCCGCGAGCGCGAGCGCCCCCGGGGCGCCGGTCGCCGCGACGGCCAGGTCGACGCCGACCCCGTCGGTCGCGGCGCGGACCTGTTGGGCCGCCCGGTCGGGATCGGCGGCGTCCAGGGTCAGGTCCGCGCCGCCGCGTTCGGCGGCCTGCCGACGACGCTCGGAGAGCTCGGAGCCTCCGATCCAGCCCGCCCCGGCCGCCTTGGCCACCCGCTGGTAGAGGAGGCCGACCGGCCCCAACCCCGCGACGAACACGCTCGCGCCTTCCGGGAGGCCGATCCTCCGCAGGGCGGTGAAGGCGCAGGCCGCCGGCTCGAGCAGGGTGCCGCTCTCCCAATCGACCCGGTCCCCGAGGGGGAGGATCGCGCCGGCGCGGACGTTCGCCTCGGGGACCCGGAACGATTCGGCGAACCCGCCCGGGTCGAGGTTCGTGGCGGCGTACGACGGGCAGAACGTCGCGTCGCCCCGCCGGCAAACGAGGCAATGTCCGCAGGCGACGTGGTGGTGGGCGAAGACCCGGTCGCCGACCGAGAGGCCCTCGACCTCGGCCCCGACGGCCTCGAGGCGACCGACCGCCTCGTGCCCGAGGATCCCGGCGGTCCGGTAGTTCCCGCGCAGCTTTTCGAGGTCGGTGCCGCAGATCCCGCAGGCGGCGAGGCGCACCACGACCTCGTGGGACCCCACGGTCGGGGCCGGGACCTCGGCGAGCTCGAGCGAGCCGTCCCGAGCGATCCGTGCCGCCTTCATCCCGCGCGGGCCGCGGTGATCGCCGTCTCGAGGATCTCGATCCCCTGGTCGATCTCGTCCGTCGTCACCACGAGCGGGGGGATGTAGCGGATCGCGGACTTGCCGCACGGCAGGACGACGAGGCCCCGCTTGGCCGCCGCCTGGATGATGGCGTCGCGCAGCGGGACATCGGGCGCCCGCTCCTTGCCGGGCCGGACGAACTCCGTGGCCGCCATGAGCCCGAGCCCCCGGACGTCGCCGATCTCGGGATGGCGGCGCTGGAGCTCCCGCAACCGGGCGATCAGGTGCTCCCCGGAGGTGCGGGCCTTCTCGATGAGGTGCTCCCGCTCGACCACGCCGAGGGTCGCGAGCGCGCTCGCGACGGAGACCAGGTTGCCGCCGAACGTGTTCGAGTGGGCCCCGGGGTACGGGAAGTCGAGCTCCTTTCGGAAGACCACGGCGCCGATCGGAAGTCCGCCCCCGAGCGCCTTGGCCGTCGTGAGGAGGTCGGGGACGATCCCGTGGTGCTCCACGGCGAACCACTTGCCCGTCCGCCCGATCCCCGCCTGGACCTCGTCGTCGATGAAGAGGATCCCGTGCTCGTCGAGGATCGACTTGATCGCGCGGTGCCATCCCTTCGGCGGGACGATGTATCCGCCCTCCCCTAGGATCGGCTCAGCGATGAACGCCGCGACGTCCTCAGGCGGGATCGAGGTCTCGAAGTAGAGCTCCTTGAGGATCTTGGCGCAGTAGAGGTCGCAGCTCGGGAACTCGAGGTTGTACGGGCAGCGATAGCAGTACGGCGGCGGGATGTGGTGACCGCCCCCCGCGAAGGCGTCGAAGCGGCGACGCTGGGCGGGCCTCGACGCGGTCATGGTGAGCGCGCCCATCGAGCGGCCGTGGAAGCCCCCGAGGAGCCCGACGACGATCGGGCGGCGGTCGTGGAAGCGGGCGATCTTGAGGGCGGCCTCGACGCTCTCCGTACCGCTGTTCGTGAAGAAAACCTTCTTGTCGTGGGATCCCGGCGTGATCTCGGTGAGCTTCTCGGCGAGATCGACCTGGCTTTGGTAGTAGTAGTCGGTCCCGGCGAAGTGCATGAGGCGGGCCGCCTGCGATTGGACGGCCTTCACCACGTCGGGGTGGCAGTGGCCGACGTTCAGGACCCCGACCCCCGACGTGAAATCGAGGATCCGGTTCCCATCGACGTCCGTCGCCCAGACCCCCCGGGCACTCGTGACGGCCACGGGGGCGGACTTCGTCCCCGTCATCATGAGGCGGGTGTCGGCGGCGACGATCTTGGCGGCTTTCGGTCCGGGGATCGGGACCTTGATCTCGACCCGATCCGCGGATCCCCCCGACTCGGACCGGCGTTCCACGGGAGGGCGGGATTTCGGACGGGACGCCGACGCGCCGGCCATGGACTCGCATGGGAGCCCGAGGGATAAGCGTTGACGCTGCAACGGGACCGGTTACGTCGTCCGGCTCCGATTTCCGACGAAGCGCTCCCGTCCCCGGCAATAGGCGTCGAGGTCCGCCGGGAACGATCGTCGGGTGAGCCCGATCCGAACGCCCTGCCGGTCTCCGAAGAACGAGCCCGGACAGACGAGGATCCCGTCCCGAAGGAGCTCCTGGGCGAACCGGTCCCCATCGATCGGGACGGGCCCCCGATCGAACCAGACCGGCGCGGCGAGCGGGGGTGCCTCCGGGAGCCTCGCCCGGAGCGCGAGCGTGTTGGCCGAGAGGAGGGCCCGGGATTCCGCGAGGATCTCCTCGCGATGGGCGAGGATCGCGAGGGCTCCCGAGATCGACGCCGGTGGCACCTGGTCGAGGAGGAGCCCGTGGAGCGCGCCGAACCCCTTTCGCTCTGCCTCCGGAGGGATGGCGTACCCGAGACGGAGGTCGTCGGCGCCGTAGACCTTCGTGAAGGAGCCGGTGACCCACAGGTTCGAGGGCCCGGCGTCCGTGGCAGGCGGCTCCGGGGTGAACTCGCGGAACGTCTGGTCGACGACGAGCGCCGCCCGCCCCTCGGCGAGGGAGCGAAACGTCTCGAATCCGACGGGCTGACCGGTCGGGTTCCGGGGGGCGGAGAGGGCCACGGCATCGGCCGACTCCGGCCGGTCGACCCGGCGGAAGCCGACCATGACGCCCGCGGCCGCGATCGGGGGGTAGTCGGGGATCGGCGCATGCAGGCGAGGGGTCCGATGCGCCGACCGACCGATGGTCCTCGCGAGGTAGAGGAGTGTGAGCGCGTTCGCTTCCGTCGCCCCGTGGGTGAGGAAGACGCGTTCCGTCTCGACGTGATGGAGGCGGGCGAGCTCCTCCTGAACGCGGTCCGCCTCCGGCGGTATCGGAGGCTCTCGGAGGACCCTCGGCACACTCTCGAGCGACCCCACGAGTCCGCTCTGGCCCAGGTTATGGGGGAGCCCGGGGTGATCGAGGATCCAGTCGGCCAGCGGGAAACTCATCGCCCCCGGTATCGGGCGACGCTCAAAGGGGCTACGGAGAGGACGGGCCGCGCCCGATCCCCGAGGCGATCGTCCGCCCTGCGCTTGGAGAAGCAGATTCAAGAAGCGCACGGGACGATGGGCCGCCGTGTCCCCCGACCCGTATGCGGCGGCCGAGGGCCCGTCGGCCCCTGGGCGCGTCCTGCGCCGCAGCGCCGCCTGGTTCACCGAAGGGCGGCATCGCAAGGCGGACGCGCGCCGCCGCCGGCGCTGCGTGGAGTGCGATCGCCCGCTCGACAGCGGACGAACGCCGTACTGCGGCCGGCTCTGCCAGTGGCGGTTCCAGGGGAGGTACTTCTGGGACGCGGCTCGGACCTACGTGATCCACCGGGACCGGTTCACCTGCCGGGCCTGCCGGACCCGCCACCGCGTTCGCGAGCTCGAGGTCGACCACATCGTCGAGATCGCCCGGGGGGGCGCCTCCCTGGATTACGGGAACCTGCAGACGATGTGCCGACCCTGCCATCGCGGAAAGACGATCCGCTTCCTTCGGGATCGTCGGTCGTCGCCCCGTGGCCCGATCGGTGCCGCGGCCCTCGCTCCGACCGAGGAGGGAGCGGAATGGTTCCCGGCCTGACGGGATCGTCCGCCGTTCGCTCTCAGCCGCGCCTGGGAGGCTTCCGGACGGAAGCGGAGGCCTGTCGTCGTCGGACGGGCTTATCTACCACCCCCCGTCTTCCGACGCCACCTATGCGAGCGCCCTGGCGGACGGCCCGGTTGCTCGCCTACCTGCTTCTGCTCGGCGTGGTGACCCTGTTCCTGGTCCCTCCGCCCAGCGCGGCACTCGCCAGCGCCCCCAGCGCGGCAGCCCCGGTGGCCGTCCACCCGATCGCCGCGGCTCCCGGCCCCGCGGCGAGGCCCACCCTATCCCCCTCCGCGGCTCCCTCGGGAGCTTCCGCGCTCCTTCGGACCCATCCCTCGATCTCCCCCCCATCGACCCCGGGTCGACGTCTCGCTTCCACGGGCCCTCCAGCGCCGACAGCCCCGGGCCTCCTGACGAAACCGAAGCCCGCGGGCTACTCCTGGACCTCCGCCTACGTGGGGTACGATCCCACGGACCCCCAGACCCTCCTGTTCGCCGAGGGCACGGGCATGGTCGCGAACAATCCCGGGGACGGCATGGTCTTCTTCGGGGGGCTCGGCACCGGCGGCCTCAGCAACGTGACGTTGATCTACAACTGGTGGTACGACGCGAAGAACCTCTCGAATACCTCGCAGGGCTGGAACTACACGGATTCGCCCGTCTCCCCGACCGCCCGGACGAACATGTCGTTCGTCGCCTACCAGGCCGGAGGCGAGGCGCTCCTGTTCGGCGGCCTCACGAACCTCGCGACCCAGCGAACGGCGAACGACAGCTGGATCTACAACTTCGTGAACGACACGTGGACCAACGTGACCGTGCCCGGCGGACCCCCCCCGAGGGAGGAGGCCGCGATCGCCGTCGACCAGGCCGATGGGCTCGCCCTGCTCTTCGGAGGCATCGCGCCCTCGTTCACCTCCCGCGGGTCCACCGGCTCGGTGATCTGGCAGGATACCTGGCTGTTCGATTTCCACACGGACCTCTGGCGCCAGATCGCGACCCCGGTCGCGCCCAACGGGCGGTTCGGGGCGTCGATGGCCTGGGACCCGATCGCCCGCGAGTTCCTGCTGGTCGCGGGATGCGGCCTCTCCTGCGCGATGGACGCCTGGGCGTTCCGGCTGAATTCCACGAGCTGGGTCCAGCTCCCCCAGTCCGGGACGATCCCGCCCGGCCGGGCCGGGGCGACGTTCGCCTGGGACCCCGGAGCCCAGCAGGCGCTCCTGTACGGCGGGATGTCGTTCGATTCGAACGGGACGCAGGTCGTGTATTCGGACACCTACAAGTTCCTGCCGAACGGCGGCTGGACCCGCTTCACGCCGGCCGCGCCGGGACCGCCGACGATCTACCAGCCTGGACCGATCTTCGATGCCGCCGCCACGTGGGTGAACTTCCCGGATTGCGACGTCCTGTTCATCGCCGGGGGGAACCCCGCCCTCACCTCGGTCACCGGCATGGTCTACGCCATCATGCCGAACAACGACACCCCGTACTTCCAGTGCTGGTGGTGGTTCAGCATCCCCGTCGGTCCGGCGGGTCCCCCGCCGGCCTGCTCGCATGCCTCGGAGCTCGTGGTCACGGTCGAGGACGACGCGACCCACGTGCCGATCCCCAACGCGATCGTTTCCGTGAGCGGCCAGTGCCTGCCCGCGATCGGCTACACCGGCTCCGACGGCAGCGTCGAGTTCACGATCCCGACGCCGGACAATCTCTCGTTGAACGTCTCGGCGCCCGCCTACCACGGGAACGCGACATGGTACAACTACACGTACATCAACAGCACCGCGAACAACACGAACCGGCTGATCCGCTACATCGTGATCACCCTCGTGGCGTTCCCGGAGGTGAACATCCAGGTCCTCGGCAACAACGGAGGGATCTTCCTCTACCCGGTCCCGTTCGCTGCGGTCGCGTTGAACAACGTCTCGGTGATCGCCGTGACCCGGACCAACGGCTGGGGCAACGCGAGCGGGATCTCCGACTTCAATCGGACCGCGGTCGTCTCGGCGACCGCCGAGAACTACTCGTCGAGCTGGAAGGCGATCCGGATCCCCTACACCGGCGAGATCAACGCGACCTTAGTGATCCTCAAGGCGGGCACCCTGACCGTCCTCGTCGTCGACGGCCGCAACGCCCATCCGATCCCGGGGGCCCATGGCCTCCTGACTAGGCTCGATCCCGGGCTTCCGTCCCCCTTCCACTTCGTGACCGGCGCCAACGGGCGCTATTCGACCCAGCTCCCGCTCGGGAACTATTCGGCGACGGCGACCGCCACCGGGTTCCTGCCGGAGACGGTCGGCCGATCGGCCTACCTCCCCTGGATCGAGAACGCCACGATCCAGCTCTCGATGACCTTGGACTACGGGACGAACGTCTCGGTCCAGCTGCTGGACGCCGAGACCGGCCACCCGATCGGCGGCGGATCGGTCACCTTCGGGGGGTCGCCTCCCCACGTGGCGCCGGCCTCGGGCGTCGTGAAGGGGATCGACCTGGGACCGCCCGGTCCGATGAAGATCGTCGGCTACGCGGCGGGCTACCAGCAGAACTCGACGACGGTGACGCTGGGATACAACCTCGTCCTGCCGATGGTCACGCTCAGGCTGGTCCCGCTCTGCCCCTTGAGCTGCCAGGCCCAGCGCAACGCGGGCCCGCCCGGGGTCTCTCCCCTCCTGCCGGCCGGTGGATCGGGTCTGTTGCTCCTCCTGGCGGCGCCGGCGTTCCTGGTCGTCGGGGGAGCGATGTACGCCATCCTCGGCTCGGTGCGGCGCAGCGCCACCGCGGGCCCGGTCGGACGGAGCTTCGCCCGGGGGGCGGGCGCGCTCGAGCGGGGGGACGCGCCATAGGCGGAAGTTTAAACCCTCGTCGTGAATCCGAGCGGCCGAACGCGCGGCGGTCGCCGCGCGGGGAGTCCGACGGATCGCAATGACCTCGTGGTGGCGTCGCCCGCCCCCGGAGCCTCCGAGCGTCATCGAACACGTCGAGGCGGTCGAGATCCCGGTGATCACCGAGGTGAAGCGTCGGCTCGCGAAGGGCGACTACGAGGGCGCCCTGCTCTACGCCTATCCGATCGCGGCGGAAGACCTCTCGAAGGCGTTCCGCGCCCCGTTCCCCCCGGGGATGACCCACGAGGAGTTCCTGGCGTCGACGAGCGGCCATGAACTCGGGCACCTCCCCGAGTTCTTCCGTCGATTCTACGATCTCTATGCCCCGGTCCGTTACGGCCCCCCCGGCCATACCGCGGCCCCGGCCGCGCTCTCGGGGCTGCTGAAGAGCATCTACGCGCAGCGGCCGATGTGGAAGCTCTACCTGCAGCCGAAGCACCTGCCGCCCGACGGCGGGACCCCGGCCGACGCTCCCCCGCCCGCCGCGACCCCCGGAGAGCCGTCCGCATGACGACCCTCACCTCCCTGGCGACGGATCCCGCCCTCGGGCTTCCGTTCGTCATCCTCCTCGGCGCCGTCGTGGGCTGGATCCTCTGGAACGTCCGGGACCGCCCGATCGTGGTCCAGCGGCCGACCCCGAGGCCGCTGCCGGACCGCGACCCGGTCTCGCGGAGCTACCACAACTTCCGGCGCGGCGTCTTCTCGGACGTCCTCGGCCGCGCCCTCGCCCGGCTCGATCGCACGGCCCGATCGACCTACGGGGTACCGGCGGACCGATTGCCCTGGTGGCCCGGCGCGGTCCGTCGGTTGGCGCCCACCGACCCTCGCGGCCTCCGGGCCCTGCGCCGCCTGGTCCAGGAGGTCGAGGGGTTGCGAAGCGTCACGGTGCGTCGCGAAGCCGGGATCTGGATCCGCTTCGACCTCTGGCGGGACCGGCCCGCTCTGCTCGAGCGGTTCCGGCAACGCCTCGGCCCGGTCCTCGAGGCGGTCGAACGGACCTCCGGGCCCGCGGGGGCCGGCCTGTGACGACCCCGGCCGCGGCGGACGCCTCCGCCCGGTCGCCCTCGATCCCGGTCCCCACGATCGTCGGTCCCGGCGGCCTCACCCCGCCCCAGGCGCTCGCGGCGCTCCAGGAGTCCGTCGGCCGGACGGTCATCGGCTACGACGCGATCGTGCGGCTCCTGTCGATCGCGCTGATCTCCGACGGCCACGTCCTGCTCGAAGGGGCCCCCGGGATCGCGAAGACGTTCCTCGTGCGCCGATTCGCCGAGAGCCTGAAGCTCTCCTTCAAGCGGATCCAGTTCACGCCGGACATGCTCCCCTCGGACATCGTGGGCGCGGTCGTCCTGAACCCTTCCACCGGCGCCTTCGAGTACCGGCCGGGCCCGGTCTTCGCGAACGTCATTCTGGCCGACGAGATCAACCGGGCCCCCCCGAAGGTCCAGTCGGCCCTGCTCGAGGCGATGCAGGAGCGGCAGGTCACCGTCGACGGGGTCGCGCATCCCGTGCCGAGCCCGTTCATCGTGATCGCGACCCAGAACCCGATCGAGCAGGAGGGGACCTACCCGCTCCCCGAGGCGGAGCTCGACCGGCTCCTCTTCCGCCTCTTGATCGGCTACCCCTCGGAGTCCGACGAGCGGCTCGTCGTCTCGCAGCACTCGAAGGCGCCATCGACGCGCCTCGGCCCGCCCGCCCTCGAGATCTCCGATCTCGTGAGCTACCGAGAGGCGGCCTTCTCCATCTTCCTCTCCGACGAGGTGCTGCAGTACCTCGTCTCGATCATCCGGGGGACCCGGGAGGATCCCGCCATCATGATCGGCGCCTCGCCGAGGGCCGGGGTGCAGTTCGCCCGGGCCGCGAAGGCCGAGGCGCTCTTCGCCGGCCGCAACTACGTCACCCCGGACGACGTGAAATCGGTCGCCTTCTGGGTCTTGAACCACCGCATCGCCCTGCAGCCGGAACTGGTCGCCCAGGCCTATTCCGAGGGGACCGGCGGACTCGAACCGATCCTCCACAAGGTGCTCGAGGAGAGCCTCGGCAAGCAGGCCGCGCCCCGATGAGCGCCCGCCGGGGAGGCCGCGGCGTCCCCGGGGCGCCGCGGGCCGGATCGTGATCACCCGGCGCGGCTGGGAGGCGCTCCTCTCGGCCCTGAAGGTGCTCCTCGTCGCGCTCTTCACCCTCCACTACCTCCTCGTCCTTCTCGGCGTGGTCGCCGCCACGTTCCTCGTCGCCGAGGTCCTCCTCTTCCATCTCGACACCCGCGGCCTCTCCTCGGGGCTCTTCCTTGCCCGCCGGACGACGCCGATCCAGCGGCACGCCGTCGGCAGCGTCGGCCGCACGACGGTCGAGGTGAGCTACCGGGGCCGGGCGGGGATCGTCGCCGAGGCGTTCGACACCCTGCCGGACGGCCTCGAGATCCTCGGCCCGGAGCCGACGACCCACGGCTGGTGGGGGCCCGGCGAGGCGAGAGCCCTTTCCACGGGCTTCCTCGCGCGGATCCGGGGGAGCTACCTGGTCGGCCCGACGGTCGTCGTCGTCCGATCGCGGCTCGGCCTCGCGGAACGGCGCGTGGCGCTGCCGACGGAGCGCCCGCTCCAGGTGGTGCCGGAGAACCCGGTCCGAAAGCCCGGGCAGCTCCGACGACGGATCTTCACCCGGGTCCAGGGCCGCATGCAGCTGCGCCACCGGGGTTACGGCACCGAGTTCCGCTCGCTGCGCCCCTACCAGTACTCCGACGACATCCGGCACGTCGCCTGGCGGCGGTCGACGCCGAAGCGGCTCGTGGTCCGGGAGTTCGAGCAGGAGAGCCGGCAGGACGTCGTCCTGGTGCTCGACGTGAGCCCGGCGATGCTCGCCGGCGAGGCCGGGGAGAACGTCCTCGACCGGGCCGCCGAGGCGGCGACGCTCATCGCGGGCTACGCCCAGCGGGGCGGGGAGGACCGGCTCGGCCTGCTCACCTACTCGGGCCGGGTCCGCCAGTTCCTTCGGCCGTCCCGGGGCCCTGCCCATTTCCGGCGGCTGATGCAGAACATCGCCCTCGTGCGCCCCCACGAGGGGGAGTTTAGGCTCCCGGGGGCCCTCGATGGCGTCGGCGAGCGGTTGCGGTACGGCGCCCACATCCTCCTCTTTAGCGCCCTCGAGCGCCCGCTCGAGGGGCTCCACCGGTCCCACGCGCGCTTCCGCGCCCGGGGCCATCACCTCTACGTCTTCGTCCCGGACCTCTCGAGCTTCTACCGCCCTCCTTCGGACCCCACGTTCGCCCGGGCGCTCTCCTGGGCGTCGGAGGAGGACCGTCTCCGCCGGCACCGGGCCCTCGCGGAGCTCAGGGCCGAGGCGATCCCCGCCTACACGTTCGATCAGCGGGGGGCGGCGCCCCAGGTGATCACGGCGTACGGGCAGATGCGGACCTGGGGGGGCGGGGCGTGAGAACCAGCACGTTCCGGGGCCTGCTCATCGCCCCGGTCTTCCTCTACGTCGCCGCGGTCGACCTGGGGCGGTTCGACGGTTGGTCGCTCCCCGTCGTCGGGGTGACCCTCCTCACGATGCTCCCGATCGTGAGCTTGGTGAAGCCGTTCGACGACGCCCGCCTCTTCCTGCCGGCCTGGGGCCTCGCCATGATCACCGGGATCGGGCTCGCGATCTCGAACGGCGTGCCGACGGGCGCCTGGTCGGAGGTCGGCGCGGGGGTCCTATTGGGCGCCCCCATCGCGCTCCTCGCGGGACTCCTCCTCTGGCGCGCCTCGGCCCTGGTCACGCTCGTCGGCGTGCAGGCGGGCCTCGCGGCGCTCCTCTCCCTGCTCGCCTCGGGGTCGGCCGCCTCCGCGAACGGCGCGCGGCCGGGGGCCTCGGCCTGGCTCCTCGCCTTCTCCCAGGTCAACTCGAGCCAGATCCTCGGGCTCGGACGGTGGATCGACGGCTCGGGGACCTCGGCGATCCCCCCGCTCGCGGCCGTCACCGATCCCGTGTTCCTGGGCCTCGGCCTCGTCGCCCTGTTCGCCGTCGTGCTCGCGCTCCTCGAGCGCCCGGCGCCCTCGGGGACCGGTCCCGCCCCCTGGGACCCCAAGTTCTCGCGGAGCTCGGGGATCGCCCCGCTCGTCGCCGCCGTCCTCGCGGGCCTCGCCTTCGAGGGCGCCGCGGCCCTCTTCCCCCGCTACGCCCTGCTCGCCGTCGCCCTCGGCGTGGCGACGGGGCTCGCCGTCGTGGCCGTGCTCTCCCTAAGGCGGTTCGAGCGGGTCGCCTCGCCTCCTACAGGCCCACCTGGCTCGAGTCCCCGAGGACGAACGACTGGCCCTTGGGTCGTTGGGAGCGCTCCACGATCCTCGTCCCCCGTCCGATGATCGAGTCCACGACCCGCGTCGGAAGGTCGAGCACGACGTGCTCCATCAGGATGGACCGGTCGACCTCCGCCTGACGGACGACGCTCCCGTCGCCGATGGCGACGTACGGGCCGATCGACGCGCCCTGCTCGATCGTCACGTCCTTGCCGATCACGGTGGGACCGTGGACCGTCGCCCCCGCGTCGACGACCGACCCGGGCCCGAGCGCGACGTGCCCGACGACGCGCGCGCCGGGGCGGATCGTCCCCTCCGAGCTGAAGAACGAGGCCGGCCTACTCGAGAGGACCCGTTCGTTCGCCTCGAGGATGTCGGCGACCTGACCCGTGTCCTTCCACCAGCCGGAGAGCCGGACGACCCTCACGGTGCCGGTGCGCTCGTTGAGCCCCCGGATCGCGTCCGTGATCTCGAGCTCGCCCCGCTTCGAGGGGGCGAGGTGGGCGATCACCTCGTGGACCTCGGGGGTGAAGAGGTAGACGCCGACGAGGGCGAGGTTCGATCGCGGGTGCGCCGGCTTCTCCTCGAGGGAGAGGATCCGGCCCGAGGGATCGAGCTCGACGACCCCGTAGTGGGTCGGGTCCTGCACGGGCACCGCGCCGACCACGGCGGAGGCCCGGCCGTCCTTGAAGGCGTCGAGGTACGGCCGGGGGCCCTCCTCGAGGAGGTTGTCGCCGAGGTACATGAGGAACGGGTCGTCCCCGAGGAAGTCGCGGGCGACCAGGACGGCATGGGCGAGCCCCTTCGGCTCCCCCTGGACGAGGTATCGGACGGAGAGGCCGAAGCGGCTCCCGTCCCCGATCCCCTCCCGGATCCCCTCGGTGATCGGACCCAGGATGATGCCGACCTCGTCGACGCCGGCCTCCCGGAGGTGCTCGAGGCCGTAGTGGAGCATCGGCTGGTTCGCGATCGGGATCATGTGCTTGTTGCCGGTGAACGTGAGCGGCCTCAGCCGGGTCCCGTGACCGCCGGCGAGCAGGAGGCCCTTCACGGGCGACGGACCTCGACGAGCTCCCAGGAGAACGGCCGGCCCCCGAGGGAGGGGATCGGCGCGTCGACGAACGGGACCCGGCCCTCGTCCGCGGCGTCGTAGAGCCTCGTGGGATAGTTCTGCAGGACGAACGGCTCGTTCGGGTGGAGGTTCGCGATCCCGTGGTAGACCCCGATCGGGATGGTGACGAGGTGGGTCGCGATGTTCCGGGGATCCCCGCCGCTCGTCGGGTCCCGGACCGACGCCCCGGCCATGCGGATCGCCTCGACCCGTCCATAGGAGGGACTCGCCCGGCGCGCGTCGAAGAGGGCGAGGATCATCTCCCCCAACGGCACGACGAACCGGTCCAACTGGCGCGCGTGGACGTGCCATCGGTCGCGGTCGCGCATCTGCCCCGGGACGGTGACCGAGGTGTAGCTCATGGCGAACTCCTCCCCCCGGATCGTCGCGTCGTCGCGGCGCATCGTCTCCACGAGCAGGCCGCGACGGTCGAGATGGACGGTCCTCGGGAGGACGACGGCCCCTTCGATCCGGCAATCGGCCGGCCCCAAAGTGGGAAGGGAGGGCCCGAGATCGGACACCTTGCCTACCGGGGGCGCCGCGCTCATTAGGATGCCGGAGCCGCCCCCGGGGAGGGCGAGGGGTCCCGGGGGAGGAGCGGTTCCCACCAGGCCCGGTTCGCGCGGTACCAATCGACGGTGGCGCGGATCCCTTCCTCGAACGGGATGCTCGGCGACCAGCCGAGCTCCCGCTCGAGGCGGCCGGGGTCAAGCGCGTAGCGAAGATCGTGGCCGGGGCGGTCGGCGACGTGCTCGAGCCGCTCCTCCGGGAGCTGGAGATGCTGGAGGATCGCCCTCAACACCTCGAGGTTCGTTCGCTCGCAGCGGGCCCCGACGAGGTAGGTCGCCCCCGGCGTCCCGCGATGGGCGATGAGGTCGAGGGCCCGGCAGTGGTCGACGACGTGGATCCAGTCGCGGACGTTGAGACCGGCCCCGTAGACCGGCACCCGGCCGCCGTCCAGGAGGCGCGTCACGGCCCTCGGGATGAGCTTCTCCGGGTGCTGGTACGGGCCGTAGTTGTTGCCGCCGTTCGAGAGGGTGACCGGAAGGCCGTAGGTGTGATGGTAGGCCCTCACGAGGTGGTCGGCCCCGGCCTTGCTCGCGGCGTACGGGCTCCTCGGATCGTAGCGGCTCGTCTCGTCGAACGCGGCCCCGTCCTTGGACAGGGGGAGGGAGCCGAACACCTCGTCCGTCGAGACGTGGTGGACGCGGCCCACGTCGTTCTCCCGGGCGGCGTCGAGCAGGACCTGGGTCCCCACGACGTTCGTCCGGACGAACGGGGCCGGGGCCGCGATCGACCGGTCGACGTGGGACTCCGCCGCCAGGTGGATCAAGAGGTCGGCGCCCTCGAGGGCGCCGCGCATCGCCGGGGCGTCGGCGATGTCCGCCCGGACGAACGCCACCCGGCGCGCGTCGATCAGGGGCCGGATCGTCGTCAGATGCCCCGCATAGGTCAGGGCGTCGATCGTGACGAGCTCGTCCTCGGGGTGGGTGCGCGCCCACTCGTAGAGCAGGTTCCCCCCGATGAACCCGGCGCCCCCGGTCACGACGACCCGCACGACCCGGCGAGGGGGTGGCCCGCTTTACGGCTTCTCCCGGTCCGCCCCCGCGGGCCGGCGGCTCCGGCCCCCCTTTATCCCGCCCGACCCTCGGGAGGGGCGGATGTCGAATGGGATCGTCGTGCTCGGCGCCACGTCGCTCGTCGGGAGCGATTTCGTCGCCCTCGCCGGTCCGATCCACCCGATCACGGCCCTCGGGCGGGTCGATCCGCGCCCCCAAGGGCTCCCGGTCCGTGCCTTCGTCCCGGTCGATCTCTCGGACGCCGAGCGCACCCGATCGGTCCTCGCCGAACGGGCCGAGCGGACGTGGATCAACTTCGCCGCCCGAACGGACGTCGACGGGTGCGAGTCGGAGCGGCCCGAGACCCCCGGTCCCCCGGCGGTCCCGGTCCGGCCCGACAGCGCCTGGACGATGAACGCGGAGCTCCCCGGGTGGTTGGGCGAGCTCGCCGAGCGTCGGGGGGCGACGCTCCTCCACATCTCGACCGACTTCGTCTTCGACGGAGAGCGCGGCCCGTATGCCGAGGCCGAGCTGCCGAGCCCGTTCGGTCCCCGGGTCGGCTGGTACGGCTTCACCAAGGGGGTCGGGGAGGCCCGGCTCGGCGGACCCGGGAGCCCGCACACCCTCGTCCGGGTGAGCTATCCATACCGGGCCTCCTTTCCCTCGAAGACCGACTTCGCCCGCAACCTCCTCGAACGGGCGCGGGCCGGCACGCTCTACCCGCTCTACACGGACCAGCGGATCACCCCGACGTGGATCCCGGACGTCTCCCGCGCCCTGCTCGCCCTCATCGACCGTCCGAGGCCGGGGGTGTTCCACATCGCCTCCCCCGAGGTCACGACCCCGTACGAGTTCGCCCTCCACCTCCTGCGGGCCGCCGGCATCGATCCCGGCCGGATCGAGAGCGCCCGCCTCTCGGACCTTGCTCCGAGCCGCGGCCGGGCCCCTCGCCCCCGGAACGGAGGCCTCTCGATCGAGCGCGCCCGCCGAGAAGGTTACGAGCTCACTGGGGCCCGAGAGGGGGCTCGGAGGATAGGCCTCGGCGACCCGAAGGCGTGACCCCCCGGCCAGAGGGGCGCTCCCCCTAGCGCGCGGGGGGAGACTTAGTGGGCTCGGCCGGATTCGAACCGGCGGTCTTCGCTGTGTGAGAGCGACGTCTTAACCGCTGGACTACGAGCCCTCGCCGGACGACGACGACGGCCGCCCATAAACCTGCCCCAGGGCGCCGCCGAACGGACCCCCGGCACTTGGGGTCTCGGCGGATAGGGCTCCCTCGGCTCCCGCCCGCCCGATGCGCCGAGTCGCGGGCTCGCTACCCCGACCAGCCGCTCAGGGTCGTCGGCCTCACCGGGGCTCCGCGGCCCATCCAGAGCGTCTCCTCCCGGCGGGCTCCGAAGCCGACGAACTCGATCGGCACCCGGGTCTCCGCGGCGATGAAGGCAAGGAAGCGCTTCAGCGCCGGGGGAAGCGCCCTCGGACCCTCCCGATGGAGGCGTTCCTTGAGGCGTTCGGTGAACGCGGGCCAGCCCGGGAAGCGCTCGTAGACCGGAGTCACGCCCGAGAGCTCCTCGGCGACGGCCGGCGGGTAGTTCGTGAGCGTCTCCCCGGACGGCGTCACGTACTGGACGCAGACCGGCACCTCCTCGAGCCCGCCGAGGACGTCGACCTTGGTGATCGCTAAGGACGTGAAGCCGTTCAATCGGGTGGCGTAGCGGAGCAGCACGAGGTCGAGCCAGCCGCAACGCCTCGGTCGGCCCGTCGTCGCCCCCCGCTCGGCCCCTTCCCGCTGGAGGTACTCGCCCATCTCCCCGGACACCTCGGTCGGGAACGGCCCGACGCCGACCCGGGTCGCGTAGGCCTTGGCGACCCCGACGACCTCGTCGAGCTCCTGGGGCGGGATCCCGCTCCCCAAGAGGGCCCCCGCGCTCGTCGGGTGGGAGCTCGAGACGTACGGGTACGTCCCGAAGTCGACGTCGAGGAGGGCGCTCTGCGCCCCCTCCATCAGGATCGGCTCGCCCCGTTCGATCGCTTCCCAGAGCATCGGTTCGGTCGCGCGGATCCTCGGGGCGAGGCGCCCCCCGATCTCCGATAGGGCCCCCAAGAGCTCGGTCTCGGGCGGCAGTCCCGCGACGTGCGCCTTGCGGGCGTAGAGGAGGTCGAGCCGCGCCTTGAGATGCGCCGGCCGGGCGAGGTCGGCGAGCCGAAGGCCCCATCGGCCGGCCCGGTCGGCGTAGGCCGGACCGATGCCGAGCCGCGTCGTGCCGAGGGTGAGCGACGGGTCGCGCGAGCTCCGCAGGGACTCCTCCCAGCGGTCCTCGAGCTCGTGGAGCGGCAGGAGGAGGTGGGCGCGCTCCGAGAGGACGGCGTCGCCCTTGAGGAGGTGGCGCTCCTCGAGCTCCTGGAGCTCCCGCTCGAGGGTCATCGGGTTGATGACCATCCCCGGTCCGCTGATGCCGATCACGCCGGGGCGAAGGACGCCGCAGGCGAGCTGGTGGAGGACGACCTTGCCCTCCGGGAGGTGGACGGTGTGGCCGGTGTTCGGTCCGCCGCCGGTCCGGACGACGTAGCGGTATCGGCCGGCGAGGAAGTCGGAGATCTTCCCCTTCGCCTCGTCGCCGAACTGGGCGCCGACCACGACGGTAACGGGCAACCGAGCTCCCCGGGCGGTGGGAGCGGGGCGAGTAGAAAGCCATTGTGACGGCCGAGCGCCCGCCTCTGTCGACGGCGGCCGCCGTCGGAGCGGCACAACAATAAAGAAGGCCAGCCGGGTCCCACGCCCTAGTGGTCGCCCAGCGCGCTCACGACGTCGAGATCTCCGGCATCCGCAAGATGTTCGAGGGCGCCCCCGCGAGCGCGATCAACCTCGGGCTCGGGGAGCCGGACTTCGATCCCCCGAAGGTCGTGATCGACGCCCTCGTGAAGGCGGTCCGGGGCGGGCGCAACCACTACGGCCCCTCTGCCGGCCTCACCGCCTTGAGGGAGCGGATCGCCCAGCTCTATCGGGCGAGGGACCCGCGCACCAGCGTCGACCAGGTCGTCGTCACGGGAAGCGGATCCGAGGGGCTCATGTCGATCGCCCTCGCCCTGTACGATCCCGGCGACGAGGTCCTCGTGCCGAACCCGGGCTTCGTCCTCTACGCCCCGCATGCGCGCCTCGCCGGCGCCGTCCCGATCCCCTACGAGCTCCGCGAATCGAAGGGGTTCGAGCCCGACCTCGACGAGCTCGAGGCCCTTGTCACTCCGAGGACCCGGGTCCTGGTCGTGAACAGCCCGTCGAACCCGACCGGCGCCGTCTTCTCGAAGGCCCTGGTCGAGCGGCTGGTCCGGTTCGCCGACGAGCACGACCTCACGATCGTCTCGGACGAGGTCTACGACGAGATGGTCTACGATGGGCCGTTCGCCTCCTTCTGGGGCCGGGGGGACCGGGTCGTCGTGGCGAACTCGTTCTCGAAGCGGCTCGCCATGACCGGCTGGCGGTTGGGCTTCCTCGTCGCGCCGAGGGCCCTCGCCCCCGAGATCAACAAGGTCCACTACCACGTCATGGCCTGCCCCTCGACGCCCGCCCAGCACGCCGCCCTCGCCGGGCTGATCGCCGGCCCGCCGGCGATCCGACCGATGATCGACGAGTTCCGGGCCCGGCGGGCGCTGGTCGTCCGGTCCCTGAACCGGATCCACGGACTGAGCTGCGTGCCGCCCGCGGGCGCGTTCTACGCCTTCCCGAAGTTCGATTGGCCGGTCTCGGCGTCGGAGGCGGCCCAGGCGCTCCTGCGCCGGGGGGTCATCACGACGCCCGGCGACGCCTTCGGCTCCCTCGGCGCGTCCCACCTGAGGCTCTCGTTCGCCGCTTCCCGGCCGAACCTCTCGAAGGGGCTCTCGATCCTGAGGGAGTACGCCCGCGAGGTCGTCGGATGATCGCCTACCTCGTCGGGCTCCTCCTCGAGGGGCTCTCGGCGATCCAGTCCGGCGACGAGCGCCCCAACCTCGTCCGGGTCGCCCGGGAGATCCGGCGCCTCGACGATCAGCCGCCCCGCCGACCGGCGAGCTCCTCGTAGAGCGCCCGATGGGAGGCGACGGCCCGGCTCCAGTCGTGGTGCTCGACCAGGACCTTCCCGAGCGCGCCTAGCCGCCGCGCCTCGGCGTCGTCGCGCAAGAGACCGAGCAGCGCCTCGGCGAGCGCCGCCGGGTCCCCGTACGGCACCAGGCGCCCGGCCCGCCCCTGCTCGAGGACTTCGGGGATCCCGCCGACCCGGGAGGCGACGATCGGCAGTCCGCCGGCCATCGCCTCGAGGAGGACCATCCCGTACGCCTCCCACTCCGACGGCAGGACGAACAGCGTCGCGTGCCGGAAGACCTCCCGATACGCCCTCGGGTCGGCCATGTGCCCCGTCCATCGGAGCTCGGACGCGACCCCGAGTTCCCGGGCGAGCGCCTCCAAGGTGGCTTGCTCCCCCCAATCGCTCCCCATGAGGACGAGCGGGATCCGTTCGGAGGAAGGCAAGCGGGCGAACGCCCGGATCAGGTTCGGTAGGCCCTTGTTCGCCGCGAGCCGTCCGGCATAGAGCAGGTAGCGTTCCGGCAGGCCCGCGGGCCGGGGCTGCGGCCGGTCGGCCTTCCAGTCGTCGAGGTTGATCCCCGGGGGAATGATGTGGATCCGCTCTCGGGGGGCGAACTCGGCGACCAGGCGGGCTTCGAGCGCCGTCTCGACGACGATCGCGTCGGCCGACCGGTAGGCGGTGAGGCCGAACACATGGTCCTGCAAGCGCAGAAGGGCCCGCTTGCCCGGCGGCTCGCGCCGGTCGGCCGGGTGGTAGTGGGTCGAGATCACGATCGGCCGGCGGCGGGCGCGGCCGACGAGGACCGACTCGAGGACGTGCCCGTATCGGTGGGAGTGGGCGTGGATGATCTCGGGATCGCTCGCCCCAAGGGCGTCGACGAGTCCGA
>DASYZN010000076.1:0-2266 GCA_035946105.1 Thermoplasmata archaeon
GAGTTCAACGGGATCAAGTGCATCGGGGCGGACGGACTCGAGGGCCCGCGCGCGTTCGAAGAGACCATTGAGCGCTCCGTCGAGGGGGGAACCCTCCCCTCGAGCCCGTTCGATCGGATCGGGGAGATCGCCCGGGACGACGGCGGGGCCGCCCGGTACCTCGAGGGGATCCTAGCGACCGTCGATCGGACGCGGATCGCGGCCCGGAAGCTTCGGGTCGTTCTGGATTGCGGCAACGGCGCCTCGGTCCGGACGAGCCCCGAACTGCTCCGACGGCTCGGATGCCGTGTGGTCACCCTGAACGGCCACCTCGACGGCCGGTTCCCGGGCCACGGGTCGGAGCCCACCGAGGCGAACCTGGCCGATCTGATGCGGACCGTCCCTTCCGTGGGCGCCGACCTCGGGATCGCCCACGACGGCGACGCCGATCGAGCCGTCTTCGTCGACGCCCGGGGCCGCTACGTTCCGGGCGAGAAGATCCTGTCCCTGATGGCCCGCGATCGCGTCCGTCGCCGAGGCGGGGGGATCGTCGTGACGCCGGTCTCGGGGAGTCAGGCGGTCGAGGAGGTCGTCCGTCCCCTCGGCGGGGAGGTCGTCTACACACGCGTCGGATCGCCCTCGGTCACCCGCGAGATGCAGCGCCGGCGGGCCGTCTTCGGAGGCGAGGAGAACGGCGGGCTCATCTTCCCCGAGCTCCAGCTCGCCCGGGACGGCGCGATGACCGCCGCCGCCGTGCTCGACTACCTTGCTCAAAGCGACCAGTCGATCGAGACGGCGATCGCGGACCTGCCGAGCTACACGATGGTCAAGCGGAAGGTCGCCTGCCCACCCGGGCAGGGGGAGGCCGTGATCGCCGAGGTCGCCCGCGGCCTGGGGTCGTGGAGCGAGCGCCAGGAGTCGTTGGACGGGCTCAAGGTCTATCCGAAGGGGGGATGGGTGCTGTTGCGACCTTCGGGGACCGAGCCGCTCATCCGGGTGTTCGCCGAATCGAAGGATCCGGCGGTCGCCGGGGCACTCGCCGACGAAGGGACCCGCCGGGTCGAGGCGGCGCTCCGTGCCCTTCCGGCCCGGCCGGGCTAGATCGTTCGACCTTCAAGGGGCCGACCCGGACTGTCTCCCGTAGGGCCCCTCTTCGGCGCCTCCCGTCGCCGACCCAGTTCGAAGAGAACCCCCTTAAAGCGCGGGGTGGTCGGAGCGCCGTTCGCCATGGAAGGGCTCGACCGGGCCGACCGGATCGCCTCGTTTGCCACGCTCGAACGGACCCGGGGTCTCCTGGCGGCCCGAGGCGCCCGCGGGCTGGCCGCGTTCATCGGGGTCGGATACGCGATCCTCTCGATGCTCGTGGGGCAGATGCTCGTCCTCGGCTACCGGGGGAGTCCCGTCGATCTCGTCGTCTGGAGCGGCCCCCAGAGCTGGAACTACCCCGCGCTGATCTTGGCGGGACCCTGGGGCGTGCTGACCTTGCCGTTCTTCGCCACCGTCGCGATGGCGATCGTCTCGATCGGCGTGGGACTCGGCATGTCGGTCTCCCTCCTGTTGGCCGTTCGGCTCCTCCGATCCCGTCGCCGGGAGCTTGGGGGACCCACGGCGTTCGGCTCGATGACGGGCCTCACCCCGGCGATGATCGCCCTCCTGACCCTCGGCGCCTGCTGCTCGACGACGGCCGCGGCGACCGCCAGCCTCGGGGTGATCGCCCAGTCGAGCGGGACCAACGTCAATCTCCTCCTCGCGAACAGTTGGTTCGTGGGGGTCTTCCAGATCGCCGTCCTCTACGTCGCCCTGCTCGCCCAGGAGCAGCTCATCGCGGTCTACGGAGTCCTGTTCGGGGTGGGAGCGCCGAACGACGGAGCGGGGAACAAGTTGCCCGTTGCGGGCGGGCGGCTCCGCTCCCTATCGGTCGCCGGACTTAGGTTGGCCCTCCTCGTCGGGGGACTCACCTGGATCCTCTCGGTCTTCGCGGACTGGCTTTCGCATTCGCCCTCCTCGGCTTCGGGATCGGCCTGGTCGGGTTGGATCGTCCAGCACGGACTCGTCGGCGGGATCGCGATCGTCGCGTCGCTCTTTCCCCGGGGCACCCTAGGGGTCCTTGCCGACCGCCCGAACTCGCTTCCCGGCCGGTTCCTGCGGGCGGCCCTCGCGGCGGTCGGAGCGTCCCTGGCGATCGGGGTGCCTCCTCCGATCGCGTCGAGCGGCTTCCATGGGCTCGGGAACGAACTGATCTCGGCCGGGCTCGGCGCGGGTGCCCTCGGCGCCGTCCCCTTCCCGT
>DASYZN010000077.1:0-1594 GCA_035946105.1 Thermoplasmata archaeon
GCGGAAGGCGACCACGAGCGACGGGCCGTCGTCCACTTCGACGTGCGGCGGTGGGCCGGCATGGAACGTCCCCGAGAGCCGGTTGCGGCGGGGCGCACCCGCGGGCCCCCCTCGGGCGCGATCGAGGAGCGTGCGTCCAAGCCGGGTGAGGTGAGCACCGCCCACCCCGGGCCCGCCTCGCCGCGACCGCACGACGGGTCCTCCGAACCCTTCGGACAGCCGGCGGAGCCGGTAGACCCCCCGGTCCCGGGTGAGCCGGGCCCGGCGGCAGGCCTCGGCCACGGAGGGCGAGAGCGCGAGAGCCTCGAGCAGCGTGCGATCGACCGGCGTGATCCACGGCCGAGCGCCGCGGGTTCGGGTCCGGGACCTACGCACCGATGGCACGAAGCTCCCCCTCCTCGACCTCGAGACGGACCGTCCCGCCCCGTGCCGGTAGCTGTCCGGAAGGGTCGGACTCTCCGAGTAGCATCAACCCCTCCACTTCCACTTCGACGGTGCGCGGCCCGCCTCGGCGGTGCAGGAACCGGGCCTCGGTTCCCGGGCCTCCTGCCGAGATGCGGAGCGCGCGAGCGGGGAGGGCGAGTCCTCCGGAGCCGGCCCGAGCTCGAAGCCGGGACGCGAACGGCCCTCGCCGGTCCGCGCCGAGACGATCGGGAGCGAGCACGTTCTCGAAGCCGAGGAACCGGGCGGCAAAGCGGTTCGGGGGCCGCTCGAACAGCCCCGGCAGCGGTCCGTCGTACTGGCTCCGGCCGGTCTCCAGCAGGTGGGCGCGGGAAGCGAGCGAGATCGCCGTCAGCGCGTCGTGGGCGACGAGCAGGAGCGCGATCGCCCGCTCCTCGAGGATGGCGCGGAGCTCCTCCACGAGCGTCTCCCGCGCGTCGGCGTCGAGCGCCGCCGTCGGCTCGTCCAGCAGCAGGAGCCGGGGCTCCACGGCGAGGGCCCGGGCGAGCGCGACCCGCTGTCGCTCCCCTGAGCTGAGGGTGCGAGGGAACCGTCGGGCGAGGGGAAGGAGGCCGAGGCGCTCCAGCCAGTCTCGCGTCTTCCGCTCGGCGTCACGGTCGCCGCGGAGCCGGAGCCCGTAGCGGACGTTCGCCTCGACGCGGCGATGGGGGAAGAGCCCGAGGCCCCCGGGCACCCAGCCGACCTGCCGTCGTTCCGGCGGGAGCTCATCGAGGCGCACCCCGTCGAGCCGTACCTCTCCGGCCCGGATCGGCTCAAAGCCGGCGATCGCGCGCAGGAGCGTGGTCTTGCCGGCCCCATTGGGTCCGAGAAGTGCCGTCGCCTCCCCCGGCGCTATCGCGAGATCGACCGGTCCGAGCCGGAAGCCGCCCCGCTCGACGACAAGGCCCGAGACCTCCAGGCCGCTCACGCGCCCACCTCCCCCCGGCCCCACGGGAGCCGTCCGGCGCCCTCGACCAGGCGCACGGCGAGGAACGCCGCGAGCGCCAACAAGACCAGGAGCGCCGCGGCCGAAGCGGCCGCGTGGAAGTTCACGCCGTACAGGTTGTAGATGTACACCGAGACCGGGTACGTCACGGGGCCTGCGTAGGGGCCGGCCGGGTAGACGGCATAGGCCAGGATCAGGAAAGCCCCG
>DASYZN010000078.1:0-8358 GCA_035946105.1 Thermoplasmata archaeon
GAGTCGAGAGGGGTAAGCCCTCGGCGCACTGCTCAGTAACACGCGGACAACCTGCCCTCGAGACGGGGATAACCCCGGGAAACTGGGGATAATACCCGATAGATCTGAGATGATGGAAGGCTCCCAGGTCCAAACCTGCGGGGCTCGAGGATGGGTCTGCGGCCTATCAGGTCGTAGGGGGTGTCACGGACCCCCTAGCCGAAGACGGGTACGGGCTTTGGGAGAAGTCGCCCGGAGATGGATTCTGAGACACGAATCCAGGTCCTACGGGACGCAGCAGGCGCGAAACCTCCACAATGTGGGCAACCACGATGGGGGAACTCCAAGTGCCTACACTTAGTGTAGGCTGTTCTCGAGCCTAAAAAGCTCGAGAAGTAAGGGCCGGGTAAGACGGGTGCCAGCCGCCGCGGTAATACCCGCGGCCCGAGTGGTGCTCATTATTATTGAGCCTAAAGCGTCCGTAGCTGGCCGGGCAAATCCTCGGGTAAATCGGGCGGCTCAACCGTCCGAATTCCGGAGACACTGCTCGGCTTGGGATCGGGAGAGGGTGAAGGTACTCCCGGGGTAGGGGTAAAATCCTGTAATCCGGGGGGGACCACCAGTGGCGAAGGCGTTCACCTAGAACGAATCCGACAGTGAGGGACGAAGCCCTAGGGCGCAAACGGGATTAGATACCCCGGTAGTCTAGGGTGTAAACTCTGCAGACTTGGTGTTGGGGGTCCTGCGTGGGCTCCCAGTGCCGGAGTGAAGATGTTAAGTCTGCCGCTTGGGGAGTACGGTCGCAAGACTGAAACTTAAAGGAATTGGCGGGAGAGCACCGCAACGGGAGGAGCGTGCGGTTCAATTGGATTCAACGCCGGAAAACTCACCGGGGGCGACGGAGGGATGAAAGCCAGGCCGAAGACCTTGCCCGATTCTCCGAGAGGTGGTGCATGGCCGTCGTCAGTTCGTACCGTAAGGCGTTCTGTTAAGTCAGATAACGAACGAGACCCTCGCCTTCAGTCGCGATTTCGAGAGCGATCTCGGGAGCACACTGAAGGGATCGCTGCCGCTAAGGCAGAGGAAGGAGAGGTCTACGGTAGGTCCGTATGCCCCGAATCTTCCGGGCAACACGCGCGCTACAAAGGTCGGGACAATGGGATCCGACCCCGAAAGGGGAAGGCAATCCTGAAACCCGATCGTAGTCTGGATCGAGGGCTGTAACTCGCCCTCGTGAAAATGGATTCCGTAGTAATCGCGGGTCAACATCCCGCGGTGAATGTGCCCCTGCTCTTTGCACACACCGCCCGTCAAGTCATCCGAGTTGGGTCGGAGTGAGGGTGACTCCTTAGGGTCGCTCGAACTTCGGTTCAGCAAGGGGGACTAAGTCGTAACAAGGTATCTGTAGGGGAACCTGCAGATGGATCACCTCCTAGGACGCCGTTCAAGCGTCCGGGGGTCGAGGGCCCCTCGCCGTCTGGCGCTCCCTTCCCATCGGGCCGTCAACCCATTATCGAGTAGCTACCACTACTTTATCTCCCCACCCCCGGTAGCCCCGTCATGCAGAGCGTTCTCGCGCCCCGCGCGCTGCCCGACGAGGTCGGATCGGCGGCCCGTTCGCTCTCGAACGGCGAGCCGATCCTGGTCTACGATGCCGTGGACCGGGAAGGGGAGACCGATCTCATGTTCCTCTCGGACCGGGCGACCCCCGACCTGGTGCGGCTCGCCCGGCGGGACGCGGGGGGCCTCATCTGTACCGCCGTCTCCGACGGCTTCCGACGGCGCGTCGACCTCCCGTTCTTCTCCGAGCTCCTCGAGGCGTCGGCGAGGGACCACCCGGTCCTCCGCGGGCTCGGGACCCAGCGGCTTCGCTACGACGCGAGGAGCGCCTTCGGGGTCACGATCAACCACCGCACGAACTTCACCGGTGTCCCCGACAACGACCGGGCGACGACGATCCGCGTCCTCGGGGAGCTCGTCCGCGACGCGGCATCGATGGGCGACGGCGTCCTTCGAGCCCGGTTCGTCGAGGAGTTCTCCTCGCCGGGCCATCTCCCACTCCTCTACGCCGCCCCCGAGCTCCTGAGGGAACGCAAAGGCCATACGGAGCTCGCCGTCTCGCTCGCGCGGATGGCCTCGCTCCCCGAATCGGTCACCGTCTGCGAGATGCTCGGGGATTCGGGCGGGGCGCGTTCCCCCGAGGCGGCGCGCCGCTACGCCGACGACCACGGCTGGCCGTTCTTGGAAGGGCGCACGATCACCGAGGCGTTCCGTCGATGGTCCGCGTGATGGCCACGGGGGTCTTCGACCTCCTCCACCCCGGGCACCTCTACTTCCTCTCCGAGGCCCGCCGGCTCGGCGACGAGCTCGTCGTCGTCGTCGCCCGGGACCAGACGGCGCGCCGGCTGAAGCACGAGCCGTACGTCCCCGAGACCCTGCGCCGCGAGATGGTCGAGGCGCTGAAGCCGGTCGACCGGGCGATCCTGGGGTCGCCGACGGACATCTACGCGACCGTGGTGAGCGAGCGGCCGGACATCATCGCCCTCGGCTTCGACCAGCATTTCGACGAGCACGAGGTCGAGCGGGAATGCGCCCGCCGGGGCGTGAACGTCAAAGTCGTCCGGCTCGGACCGAGGACCCACGACGACCTCGCGACCCGCAAGATCGTCGAGCACATCCTCGACCGGGCCCGCCCGGCGGGACGGAGCGCCCCCACGTGAAGCGGATCGGCGTCGTCGACACGACGTTCGCCCGGGTCGACATGGCCCGGTACGCGGTCGACCGGCTGAAGGCGAGCGGCACCGGGTTCACGATCGAGCGGCGCACCGTCCCCGGCATCAAGGACCTGCCGGTCGCGGTCCGGCAGCTCTTCCACCACGAAGGGGCCGACCTCTGCCTAGCCCTCGGGATGCCAGGGAAGGCAGAGTACGACCGGACCTGCGCCCACGAGGCCTCGCTGGGGCTCCTCTACGCGGGGGTCCTCGAGGCGAAGCCGGTGGTGGAGTGCTTCGTCTTCGAGGGGGAGGCCGATGGCGCGAAGGCGCTCGAGACGCTCGCCCGCCGAAGGGCGGAGGAGCACGCCGAGAACGCCTACGCGATGCTCTATCGGCCCCGCGACCTCGCCCGCCGGGCGGGGACGGGGCTTCGGCAGGGGTTCGACGACGCGGGCCCGGTGCGGAGGCGCCGGTAGGCCGCCGCACCATCGAGGGCTAGATCCCCGATCCGAGCAGAACGGTTCATCGAATCCACGACAACGAACCAACACACCAACGGAACCACCGACGAACGGAAAGGACACGGAAATCAGCAACAAGGATGGGAAAGAAAATGGCGAAGCAGGGAAAGGGCGGCGACGGGATCCGGATCGCCCTCGTGGCGAGCGAGTTCAACTACGACGTGACCTATCTCATGGTCGAACGGGCCCGCGAGGAGATCCGATTCCTCGGGGCGGAGGCGGGGCCCGTCGTGACGACCCCCGGGGTCTACGACATGCCCCTCGCGGTCCACGCGCTCCTCGGGCGACCGGACGTCGACGCCGTCGTGACCCTCGGGGCCGTGATCGAGGGGGAGACCGGGCACGACGAGGTCGTCATGAACCAGGCGGCCCGGAAGCTCGCCGACCTCGCCGTCGAGCACGGCAAGCCCGTCGGCCTCGGCATCTCCGGGCCGGGCGAGACGCGCCTTCAGGCGCAGGACCGCATCGAGAACGCGGCGAACGCCGTGCGCTCCGTCGTGAAGATGGTCGGGCGTCTCAAGGAGATCCGCTCGGGGTAGCCGGGGGATCGGCCTATAGGCCGAGGCGGCCGCGGAGGAACTCGTAGGCCGCCTTCCCCTTCGCCGTATGGGGGGTCACCTGCATCGGCCCCTTCGGCACCTTCGCCGGATCCCGGGTCCGCAGCGCCGCCTCCAGGCGATCGTGGGTCGTCGAGACGGTGACGTCCGGGGAGGGGAGCGCTCCGGCGCCGGCGGCGAAGCGGCCCGTCGGATCGACGGTCAGGTGGACGACCTCGCTCTCGGTCTCGAAGACCCAGCGCTGGGGCAGGTAGGCCTTGACGAACATCCCGGTGAACCCCTGCATCGACTGGGCGAGCCGGGGCTCGAGGTCCCGGCCGGCCCGCTCGAGGTGCCCCACGAGGCAGCTCACGCCGGCCCGAGGCCGGGCCGCGGATAATGTTGCGGGAGGAGAACGCGCCCCCGGGGGGTCACGGGATCGCCGGCCCCGCCTGCCGAAGATCCCACGCTGGCCTTCCCCTCCCGAAGGTGGAGGAACCCTTCTATGACCCAAGGTCGGAAGGGAAGCGGACGATGAGGTTCGTTCGGGGGCGCTCGGCTCGCGAATTCGATGGGGGGACGCCGCCACTCCCGGGTCGCCCCACTGGAGGCGACCTCGACCACAACCCGCCTCCCCCCGCCGCCCTGGCCCGCGGACTTGGACCCTTCCTCCTCCTCGCGGGCACAGCGACGTCCCCCCGCACTCCCGCGTCTCGCGGCCCGGGGCCGGACGAGGGCAATGGCGCGCGCAAACCCTATGACGGGGCCCAAGCTGCGTCGTCGATGGGCACGCCGCCGCCCGATCGTCCGAACTTTCCGAGCCCGGGTCAGACCGGCTACTGGATCCCTCCGCCCCCGCCGCCGCCCCCCGGATTCGGGCCGAGCGGCGGAGGACAGTGGCCCCTCACGACCCCGCCGCCCCCGGGGGCCTCGGCGATCGAGGCGATGACCCGGATCGAGACGAGCCTCACGTACTACTGGGTCTCGCTCCTCCTCGGCGGCCTGGGCGCGGCGGTCTCACTCGCCCTGGTCGGGAGCCTCTCCCCGGGCGGGATCGGTTCGTTCGGCCCTTCGCTCTCGTCGCACACCACGCCGGTGAACGCCCTCACCGCCCTCGCGGTCGGCGCCATCGCCGGCTTGTTCAGCCTGATCGCCCTCGTCTTCGTGATCATCGCCTGGTTGACCTGGCGGTCGGGCGTGAACGAGCTCGCGGGGGCCGCGCTCGAGTACGGCCCATCGGAGGCCGGCATCGCCGACCGGGCGCGTCGGGACGTGCTCTACGTCCTCGCGATTTTCCTGACGGAACTGATCGTCGGGGCGGGGATCGGCGTCGCGATCTTCCTCGCGTCGTTCGTCCCCCAGACGAACCTCCCCTTCAATCGGACCCCGATGCCGGTCACGACGATCTCGCCGCCGGCGGATCTTCCCTACATCACGGCGGGGTGGACCGTCGTGGCCGTCGGCCTCCAGCTCACGATGTACTTTCTCGCCCTCCGGGGACTCTCGGGCGCGCTCACCGCGGTCCGGTCGAACACGCCCCCCGCCGAGCTCGAGGCCGATCGGACCTTCGTGCTGGTGGGGGCCCTGCTCTCGGTGTTCGGGATCCTCCTGCTCGTCCCGTCGGTCTGGTACGTGGGCGCGCTTGGCCTCCTCTCCCCGCTCGTCCTCCTCTACGGCTTCTACCGGATCCGATCGCGGTTCTCGGCGTGGATCCGCGCCCCGGTCCGGCCGTATTCGCCGTGGTCGGTCCCTCCCGGCCGCGCCCCGTAGTCGGGGCCCTTCGCCCCCGGAACGCCTCCCGTAAACCGTTATAGCCGGTCCCGTTCCCATCGGTCGAGGCGCCCTGCTTGCCGGAGCGGATCCATCGGGAGCGCTCGGGGTCGACGCAATCGGAGGCGCTCCTCGCGGCCCGCGGGGGAGCGCCGATCGGCACCACGTTCGTCGCCGATCGGCAGGAGGAGGGCCGGGGCCGCCTCGACCACGTCTGGGCCTCGCCCCCCGGAGGGCTCTACCTCTCGCGGATCGCCTCCGACCCTCGCGAGGGGAGCGGCCTCGTCCCGATCGCGATCGCGACCCGTCTCTCCGAGTCCCTTGACCAGACCTACGGGGTGCGGCCGCTCGTCAAATGGCCGAACGACCTCCTGGTGACGGACCCGGGTGGCCGCCCGAGGAAGCTCGCCGGGATCCTCGTCGATCGGGTGTCGTCCAGATCGAACGAACCCGTCCTCGTCGTCGGGGTCGGGGTCAATGGGACGACCCGACGGACCGAGCTGCCCGCAGCGCTCCGGGACCGGACCGCCATCCTCGCGGAACTCACGATCCGGTCGGTCGACCTTGCCGAGCTCGAGGAGCTCGCGGTCGCCGCGATCGACGGCGCCGTCGAGGCGCTCGCCACCGGGGAGGGGCGGGAGGAGATCGTAGGAAGGGCCCGGTCGATCCTCTACGGTATCGGACGGCGCGCCCGGATTGACGGTCGGCCGGCGGGGATCGTGCGGGACCTCTCGGGCGACGGCGCCCTCTCCCTCGAACGGGACGGGGAGCTCCTCGAGGTCCGATCGGGCGAGGTCGTCGTCGAGGAGGCCGCGTGACCGATCCGTACGCTGAGTGGCGGGCCCGCCGAGCGAAGGCGCTCGAGGGTGCCGGCGCCGATCGGACGAAGCGGCATCGGGAGAAGGGACGACTCGACGCCCGCGCCCGTCTGCTCGCTCTCTTCGATCCCGGGAGCTTCGTCGAGTCCGGCGAGTTCGTCACCCACCGCGCGAGCGCCTTCGGGATGGCCGAGCGCCGCATCCCCGGGGACGGCGTCGTCACCGGCTTCGGCCGGATCGACGGGCGACCGGTCGCCGGGTTCGCCCAGGACGCCACGGCGTTCGGGGGCGCGCTCGGGGAGGCCCACGCGGAGAAGATCGTCCGGGTGATGGAGGCCGCCGGGAAGGCGGGGGTGCCGATCGTCGGCCTCGACGATTCCGGGGGCGCCCGGATCCAGGAGGGGGTGATGAGCCTCGCCGGCTACGGCGAGGTCTTCCATCGGAACGTCGCCCTCTCCGGCGTCGTTCCCCAGCTCTCCGTCATCCTGGGGCCGTGCGCCGGGGGGGCGGTCTACTCGCCGGCGATCACCGACCTCGTGCTCATGGTCCGGGGGGCCGGGCAGATGTTCATCACGGGCCCCGACGTGATCCGGGCCGTCACCGGGGAGGAGATCGGCCCGGAAGCGCTGGGCGGCGCCGACGCCCACGCGACCCTAAGCGGGGTCTCGGCGCTCACGGTCGACTCCGACCGCGAGGCGCTCCTCCTTGCTCGCCGGTGCCTCGGCTACCTCCCGTCGAACTACCTCGACGACCCGCCGCATCAACCCCCCCGGGCGCCGTCCGAAGGGGCGGCGGCCGAGCTCCAGGGCCTGGTCCCCGTCGACGCGAACGCGCCTTACGATGTCCATGAGGTCCTGAGGCGGGTCCTCGACCCCGAGAGCCTCCTCGAGCTCCACGAGGGCTACGCGAAGAACCTCGTCACGGCGTTCGCCCGCCTCGACGGACGGCCGGTCGCCGTCGTGGCGAACCAGCCGTCGCATCTCGCGGGGTGCCTCGATCGGGCCGCGTCGGCGAAGGGGGCGAGGTTCGTTAGGTTCTCCGACGCGTTCAACCTCCCCCTGCTGACGTTCGTCGACGTGCCGGGGTTCCTCCCCGGCCTCGCGGAGGAGCACGGCGGGATCATCCGGGAGGGGGCGAAGCTCCTCTACGCGTTCTCCGAGGCGACCGTGCCGAAGCTGACGGTCATCCTCCGCAAGGCCTACGGCGGCGCCTACGACGTGATGTGTTCGAAGCACCTCGGGGCCGACGTGAACCTCGCCTGGCCGACGGCCGAGATCGCCGTCATGGGGGCCGAGGGAGCCGTGAACATCCTGTTCCGCCGGGAGCTCGAATCGGCGGGGGATGGGCGGGAGGCGCTGCGGGCCCGCCGGGTCGAGGAGTACCGACAGCAGTTCCTCAATCCGTACCTCGCCGCGGAGCGCGGGTACGTCGACGCCGTCATCGACCCCTCGGAGACCCGGGCGAGGCTCTCGGAGGGCCTCTCCTTCCTCGCCACGAAGCGGGAGGAACGGCCCGGCCGAAAGCACGGGAACCTCCCGCTCTAAGGACCGGCCGGTAGATCGGATGGTCGGGATCACCGAGACCGTCCTCAGGGACGGCCACCAGTCGCTCCTCGCGACCCGGATGCGGACCCGCCACATGCTCCCGGCGGCGGAGCGGCTCGATGCGATCGGCTACCGGTCCTTGGAGGTCTGGGGCGGCGCCACGTTCGACGTCTGCCTCCGCTACCTCAAGGAGGACCCCTGGGAGCGGCTGCGCCTGCTGAAGCGGGCGATGCCGAACACCCCACTCCAGATGCTCCTGCGTGGACAGAACCTCGTCGGCTACCGGCACTACCCGGACGACGTCGTCGACCGCTTCGTCGCCGAGGCGGCCCGTCAGGGGATCGACATCTTCCGCATCTTCGACGCCCTCAACGACGTCCGGAACCTCACCACCGCCATCGCCGCCGTCAAGAAACACGGCAAACACGCCCGGGGCGAACTGTGTTACACGACCAGCCCCGTGCATACTGTGGAGA
>DASYZN010000079.1:0-8790 GCA_035946105.1 Thermoplasmata archaeon
AGCTCCTCGTCGACGAACCGGGCGATCCGGACGAGGTAGGCCCCACAGCTTCGAGAGACGACGAGGTCCTGCGGCAGGAGCTCAAGGAGCTGTCCGACCTCCTCGAGGGGCCGGCCCGACCAGTCGGTGGTGTACCCGAGAGCGCGGGCCCGCTCGACCGAGAGGCCGATCTCCCGGGGCCGCACGTGGGTGAGCGGGAGGTCCGTGAGGTCGAAGCGGGCCGTGCCGTCCTGATAGACGGAGACGCCGTGGGCGGCGCGCAGGATCCCCTTCTCGAGCATCTCGGGGACCTTCCCGGGGGAGGTGAGTCCCTTGACCCCCTTCACCTCGGGCACGGTCCGCAGCCGGAGCCGCCGGACGGCCTCCTGCCAGATCGGTCCGATCGGGAGCTCCTGGCTCGCGATCTCCCCGGTCGGGCGCGTGTGGTGCCCGCAGGCACACTTCAACCAGACGCTGGAGCGGCCGCACGCCGGGCAGGCGCGCACGCCGAGCAGCACCTTCGGCGGTCCGCCGCTCGGCCGCTCGGCCGCCTGGACGATCGATCGTCGGGGGCCCCCCGATTCCCCGACGGGGAAGAGGGCGTGCACGTTCGGGCTCATCGTCCGCTGGCGCGCCTTCTCGGGACGCCCGACGCGGGCGCCGATCCGGGTTGGGGACCGGGCCTTGATCGTGACCCCGGCGAGCCGGCTCACCAGGGAGAGGGGATCCTCCCCCAACGGGGGCAGCGCCGTCCGTCGGACGAGGGCCATGTCGAGGCGTTCCAGGCCGAGGCCCCCGACGAGCGCCTCCGAGGAGACCTTGTCGCCGAGGAGGCCCCCCTGGGCGAGGGGGGTATGGAGGTAGCCGAGCCGGACGAGCAGCTCCCGTTCGATCGGGCGCCAGGGGAGGAGGAGCCCTTCGGGGAGGTAGCGCCCTTCCCGTTCGACGAACTCCGAGAGGGTCCCGATCTCCTCGGGGCTGAGATCGTGCCAGAAGAGGAGGAAGCGGGGGTGCAGGGGCACCTCGAAGCGGACGCTGGCGAGGACGGCGTCGGGATAGGACGGCGCCCACGCCTCGGGACCGGTCGTTGCCCCCGAGGCGTGCAGCTCCTCGAGGTGCCAGTCGAGGGTGTAGCCGCCGGGCACGAGCCGCCGATTGTTCTCCAAGAACTCCCCGAATGGGACCAGGATCTCGCCGAGATCGACGAGGCGACGGACCCTCGGCAGGAGGAGCTCCGCCCACTCCCGGTCGTTCACCTTCGTGAGGGTACCGTCGTCCAGTTCGACGATGGGGCCGTCGATCGTATCGCAGACCGACATCGCGGAGGCCTTCCCGGGGAGCTCCATCTTGAGCTGGGTCCCGACGGCGACGAACCGCCGGAGGAGGACCATCGTGGCCGGGTTCACCGCACAGGAGGCGAGCCCCGAGGTCCGGGCGCGTCCGTAGGCGAGCCGGAACCCCCCGGGGCGGCCCGGGTAGGCGAGCACCGGTCGGCCGCCGACCGCCTCCCTCAGGTACTTCGGCGGGCCGGGGTCGTTCGATTCCTCGCTGCGAGCGTGGCCGAGCTCCGAGAGGAACCCCCACCCCGGCACGTCGAGCTTCTCGGCGATCTTGCGGAGCTTGTCCGACTTCTGGCAGAGCCCCTCGGCGATGACGAGGCAGGCGCCGCCCCGGATCCCGTTCGTCGCGATCCGCCTCAGGTTGCGGAACGCGCTCACCTCGGCGTCCCCCTCGGTGGACTCCCCCGAGATGCAGACGGGGACGTTGCGGACGACCGTCGCGATCTCCCCGGACGTCGGGACGTACTGGAGGTGCTGGAGGTGCTTGTAGAGGGGGATCTCCTCCTGGTAGCGTCCGATCTCGTCCGATTCGGGTCGGTAGGCGGAGAGGCCGAGGTCCCGCCGGACGACGTCGGCGAGCAGGACCGAGAGCGCCTGGGCCGTTCCTCCGGCGGCCCGGATCGGGCCGGCATAGTAGAGCTCGACGTAGCGGCCGCCGTCCCCCCCGTCCCTCAGATGGACCTCGGCGAGCCCCTCGAGCGGGGCGACGAGGATCCCCTCGGTGAGGATGGCGAGCCCGACCCTCAGGGCCGCGTCGAGCCGGGCCTCGAGGTCCGGTCCCCGGCGCTCGTCGCGGGCGAGCCGGCGGGCGATGGTGACGGCGACCTCCTCCCGGGGCATCGTCTCGGCGAGGGAGCGGATCTCGGTCGAGATCCCCTCGAGGTGGAGATGGGCGAGGAGCTTCTCGACCCGCATCGCCATGTCCTGGGCGAGCGGGATCTCGACGGTGAGCTCGGCGTCGAACCCCTGGTGGCGCGCCTCGGTCGCCTTGGCGTAGGCGCGCTCCACCTCCGACTCGATCGAGCGAAAGTAATGCTCCACCGAGTTCGCACGGTCTCGTGGACGATAAACCCTGCCAAAATTCGCCCCGCCTCGATCGCTTGGCGAGGGGCCGGCGATGGGCGGAGCGGCCGGACCGCGACGACGCCGGTCCCCGTCGGGCCCCGAGGGCGGTCGATCAGAGTCGTCGGGGACGCGCGGCCCTCGGGCCGGTCGGGGACGTCGGGTCCTTGGGATCGTAGTTCGACCACAGCACCTCTTGGCGGGGCCGCTTGACGGAGTGCGCGGTCCGTCGAGGACCGACGGTCTTGTGCCAATCTTGGTAGAGGTCGTTCATCAGCTCGCCCTCGTAGCCCGAGATCGCGACGGCGCCCCGGCAGGCCCGGAGCGCCTCGGCGAGCCGCCCATGCGCGGCCTCGTCCATCTCGAACCCGTAGGCCTTGATCTCGCCGCGACTGCTCGGCACGTACGGCGGGTCGCAGTAGAAGAGGGTGCCAGGGGCATCGTACCGGCGCACGATCGAGATCGCGGGGCGGTTCTCGATCTGGACCCTCAGGAGCCGGTCGGCGATCGCCGGCAGGTCCGAGGCGCTCTGCTGCCAACGGGAGACGACCCCCGACATCCCCTGGCGGCTCGTCGAGAGGCAGTTGGCCCAACGGCCGAGGGTCGCCGTCTGGGCGAGACCGGTCCGGGCCTGACGGGCCCGGACGAAGAAGCGCCGGGCCCGTTCGAGGTCCGGAAGGGATCGGGGGGGGCGCTCGAGGGCGTCGGCGAACTCCCGACGGGAGAACGGCGTGAGGGCGATCGCCCGCACGAGCGCCTCCGGCTCCGATCGGAGGGTGCGAAAGAAATGGACGACCTCCCCGTCCAGATCGTTGTAGGTCTCGAGGGGGGAGGGGGTTCGGTTCAGCAGGACGGCCGCGGATCCCCCGAACGGCTCGACGTAGTGGTGCGCCTCGGGCAGGAGGGGGAGCAGCCAGGCGAGGTGGCTGAACTTCCCCCCGTACCAGCCGAAGGCGATCCGACGCCCCGAGGCCTCCGGGACCAGCGGCTCCGCGACCCTCGTCCTCTGGTTCGGCGGATCGAGCGCAAGCTCGCGATCGCCGGCCTCCCGATCCACCGTGATCCCCCTTCCTCCCACCGGGTTCGCTCCGTTTGGATGGACCTTTCGACCGCGTGGGGTAACGGACTCGATCGACCTCTCCCCGTCTAACGTAATGTTCTTATAGCAATCCCGGAACTCTTACCTCAGAGCGTATGACGCTCGTCTGACAAACGACACGAGGAACGGAACGATGAAGTCCATCATTCAGGAAGCGATCGCGAAGCACAAGGAGAACGAGGCCCTCACCGAGGAGAGGAAGCCGGCGGCGACTCCGTACGTGAGCTCCGACGACGCCGAGCTCGCGAAGCTCGCGGAGACGCTCAAGGTCAACATCCGTATCGTCGGCTGCGGCGGCGCGGGTTCGAACACGATCAACCGCTGCGTCGAGGAAGGGATCCAGGGCGCCGAGATGTGCGCCATCAACACGGACGCGAAGCACCTGCTGACGGTCCACGCCCCGAGGAAGATCCTCATCGGCCGACGGGCCACCAAAGGCCTGGGCGCCGGCGCCCGGCCCGAGATCGGCGAGGAGGCCGCTCGGGAGAACGAGGAGGAGCTGAGGGCGTTCCTCACCGGGGCCCACATCGTCTTCGTGACCGCCGGCATGGGCGGAGGGACGGGGACGGGATCCGCGCATCTCGTGGCCCGGCTCGCCAAGGAGGCCGGCGCCCTCACGATGGGCGTCGTCACCCTCCCGTTCAGCGGAGAGGGGGCGGCCCGGATGGAGCAGGCGCGCGATGGCCTCGAGCGCCTCCGACGGGTCTGCGACACGACGATCGTCATCCAGAACGACAAGCTTCTGGAGCTCGTCCCGAGGATGCCGCTCGATTCCGCCTTCAAGCTCGCCGATGCGGTCCTGATGACCGCGATCAAGGGGATCACGGAAATCGTGACCCGGCCCGGCCTCGTCAACCTCGACTACGCCGACATCATGACCGTCATGAAGGACGGCGGCGTCGCGCTCATCGGGCTCGGGGAGAGCGAGAGCGCCACGGACCGGGTGACCGAGGCGGTCACCGAGGCCCTGACCTCCCCGCTCCTGGGCTCCGTCGAGCTCAAGGACGCCACTGGCGCCCTGGTCCGCGTGATCGGGGGGCCCACGATGACCGTCTCCGAGGCGGAGAAGGCCGCGGCGCTCGTCGGCGGGAAGATCTCGAAGAGGGCGCGGATCATCTGGGGATGCTCCGTCGAGAACAGCCCGGACATGGAGAACACCATCAAGGTGCTCCTCATCATCACCGGAGTACGGGCCACGAGCCTCCTGGGTCAGAAGGGAGGCTACGCGGCCGGTGAGTCCGAGGAAGTCATCGACCTCGTCCGGTAGTCCGACGGACCGGCGCCCCCGCTACCTCGGCGTCGAGGTGGTCGGGGGCCCGACCGTCCCAAGGGGCTGGCTCGAGGAGACGCTCCTGCGCTCCCTCCCGCCGACCCCCCAAGGGAACGGGCGGTTTAGGATCGTCCGCTTCGAGCGGGCCCGCGCCCTCGTCGAGGTCGGCCACGACGCGGCGGCCGACGCCCGCAAGGCGTGGAACGCGACCTGGCGCGGCCCGGGCGGCGCGACGATCGCGATCTCGACCCGTCGGACGTGGGGGACGCTTCGCAAGGCGAAGCAGTGGCTCGCCGGTGCCCCGGATCGACCTCGACCGGCCGATCGACACCGACCTAGGTCAGGCCCCGATCGGACCCGCCGGGTCCCTCCGTAGGGCCGCGGCGGGGCGAACCCCGTTCGCCGTCGACACGCTTATTTCCGTTCCAACCTCCCCGGTCGGGGTAAGGGAGTGACTCGGCCGGATCCTGGCGACCCGATCGTCCGGCGGGCCCTCCTCTCCGTCTCCGACACCCGCGGCTTGGCCGAGCTCGCCCATTGCCTCACGGACCTCGGGGTCGAGCTGGTGGCGACGTCGGGAACCCGGGCCCATCTCGCCGCCGAGGGGGTCCCCTCGAGGGCCGCCGAGGAGCTCACCGGGATCGGCGCGTGGTTCGGGGGGCGGATCAAGACCCTCCACCCCGGGCTCCTCGGGGGGGTGCTAGCGCCCCGGACCCCGGAAGGGCTCGAGGAGCTCGCCTCCCGGGGGCTGCTTCCGATCGATCTCGTCGTCTCGAACCTCTACCCGTTCGCCGAGCACCTCGCCGACCCCCCGGGCGGGAGCCCGAAGGAGGAGTTCGTCGACATCGGGGGGGTCACCCTGATCCGGGCCGCCGCGAAGAACTGGCGGTTCGTCGGGGTCCTCTCCTCCCCGTCGGACTACCCGGAGGCGATCGAGGAGCTTCGGCAACGGAGCGGACGGCTCTCCGAGGAGACCCGCCACCGCCTCGCCCGCCTGGTCTTCGATCGGACGGCGGCCTATGATCGGACGATCGCCGACGCCCTCGGGGGCCGTACCATCGGCCCGGGGGGCTTCCCGGAGCAGCTGTCGTTGCGGCGGGACCACGTCGCCCTCCGGTACGGGGAGAACCCCCACCAGCCGGCGGCCACCTACCGGCTCGAGAACCCCGAGGGGAGCCTGCACGGCCCCGGCGAGACCCGGGTCTTGAAGGGCGGCGCCCTCTCCTATACGAACCTCGTCGACCTCGACACGGCCCTCTCGACCGTCGCCGAGTTCTCCGTCCCGAGCGCCGCCGTCGTGAAGCACGCGACCCCCTGCGGCGTCGCCACCGGGGCGGGCGTTCCCGAGGCGCTCTCGAAGGCGTTCGCCACCGACCCCGTCGCCCGCTACGGATGCGCCGTCGCGGTGAACCGCCCGTTCCAGGAGGCCGATGCCGAGGCGTTGCACGGGGTCTTCGTCGACCTGCTCGCCGCCCCGGAGATCACTCCGGGGGCGCTCGACCGGCTCGGGCGTCGTCCGAAGATCAAGGTCGTCGCCGCCGGCCCCCCGAGGTCGGCACCCCCGCGCTGGGAGGTCCGCAGCGCCCTCGGCCGGATCCTCGTGCAGCACGCGGACGAGCGCGCCCTCGTGCCGGACGATTTCGGCCTCGTGACGACCCACCGGGCCCCGGCGGAGGCGCTCGCCTCCCTTGACTTCGCCTGGCGGGTCGTCCGTCATGCCAAATCGAACGCGATCGTCCTCGCCCAGGGCGGATCGACCGTCGGCATCGGATCCGGGCAGGCGACCCGGGTGAAGGCGGTCGAGCTCGCCGTCGAGGTGGCGGGCGCCCGGGCGAAGGGCTCCGTGCTCGCCTCGGACGCGTTCTTCCCGTTCCCCGATGGGATCGAGGCGGCCGGGAAGGCCGGGATCTCCGCGATCCTCCAACCCGGGGGCAGCATCCGCGACCCGGACGTGATCGCGGCGGCCGAGCGGCACGGGATCGCGATGTACTTCACCCGCTGGCGGGTGTTCCGGCACTGATCCGCTAGTCGTCCTTCCCCGGCGCGAGCGGGCGGAGCCCGCCCAATCCCGGACGATCCCCGGGTCCTGGGACCTCGAGGAGGTGCCGGGCGATCGGCCAGGCGATCCGGCCCGCCGTCGAGATCGGCCCCCAGATCGCGGGGACGGGGACGCGCGCCCTCGGGGATCGGAGGGCCCTTTCGACCGCTCGGGCCACCGTCCGGGGCTCGAGGACCCAACGAGGGTGACGGCGCGCGAGGGCCTCGAGGGGCGCTTCGGCGTCCCCCGGTCGGCGGCCGAGGTCCGTGCGGACGTACGTGGGCTCGATCGAGGTCGACCGGATCCCGCGGCGCCGGTACTCGAGGTCGAGGGCGACGGAGAAGCTCCGCAGGGCCGACTTCATCGTGGCGTAGAGGGCGAGCCCGGGCGGCGGGAAATCGGCGGCGCCGCTCGAGAGGTGCACAAGGTGGCCCCGGCCGGCGGCCAGGAGATCGGGGAGGAACGCCCGGCTGAGCCGGATCGGGGCGACCAGGTCGACCGCGACCATCCGGTCGAGCGCCTCGGCCGGCAGCCGCTCGAACCGCCCCGCGACGGCGATCCCGGCGTTGTTCACGAGGGCGTACGGCGGCCCCCGAAAGGCGCTCTCGGCGGCCGCCCGCACCCGCTCGGCGGCGCCCGGGTCGGCGAGATCGAGGCCGATCGGGTGGGCCTCGACGCCGGCGTCGGCGAGCTCGTTCGTCGTCCGCTCGAGGGCCGGTCCCGGGCGCGCGACGAGGAGCAACCGGAACCCGACCCGGCCGAGCTCCTGGGCGATCGCCCGGCCGATCCCCTTGGAGGCCCCCGTGACGACCGCCCCTTGCCCGCGGAATCGGTCGGGGGGGCGTCCGGTCATCGCGGACCGAGGCGATCGCTCGGCCTAGGCGAACGAGAAGTGGCGCTTCAGGATCGAGCGGAACTCCGTCGGGCCGAACGGCCCGATCTCGCGTCCCTTCTCCCGGCCGTGATCGACGAAGAGGTACGTCGGGATCGACGTGATGCCGAAGGAGCCGGTCACGCGATCGGAGTCGTCGACGTTGACCTTGGTGAACTTGATCCGCCCCGCGAGTCGCGCGGAGAGCTCCCGCAGGACCGGTTCGGCCGCCTTGCAGGGGGCGCACCAGTCGGCGTAGAAATCGATCACGACGGGCAGCGGGGACTGGATGACCTCCCGCTCGAACGTCTCGTCGGTCACGAGCAGCACCGCCGGAGGATCGCCCATCGTCCGTCGCCCCGCGGTTTCAAAACCGGGTGGGCTTTAACGGTATGGTCGCTGTCGAAACGCCGTGGCCGGTCGACGAGCCGCGACCGCCCGGGGCGCTCGATTCCCCGGGCTCGCCCGAGAGCTGCTCGAATGGTTCGACCGCACGAAACGCCCGCTCCCCTGGCGGAAAGAACCCTCCCCGTACCGGGCCTGGCTCTCGGAGATCGCCCTGCAGCAGACCCGCGTCGCCCAGGCGATCCCGCTCTACGAGCGCCTGATCGCTCGGTTCCCGGACATTGGATCGCTCGCGCGGGCCTCGGAGCAGGAGGTCTTGAAGGCCTGGGAGGGGGCCGGGTACTACGCGAGGGCTCGGAATCTTCGGAGAGCCGCCCTCGAGATCACGGCCGGGTCGAGCTCGCCCCGATGGCCGAAGGGTTCGGGCGCCTGGTCGAGGCTCCCGGGGATCGGCCCGTACTCGGCCCATGCCCTCGCGAGCCGGCTCGACGGGGAGGCGGTGGGCGCCCTCGATGCCAACGCCCGACGCGTGGCGGTCCGACTAAGCCTCGAGCGGGGGCCTCCGACCTCCGGCCAGGTGACCCGCCGACTGCAGCGCCTGCTCGACGGACTGGTCCCCCGCGACCGACCCGGCGACTTCAACGAGGCGGTGATGGAGCTCGGAGAGACCGTCTGCTGGCCGAGGTCCCCGGACTGCCCGGCGTGTCCGGTCGCCCGGCATTGCCGGGCCCGCCGGGCGCTTCCCGACCCGTCGGTGCTGCCCAGGACCCGACGCCGCCCGCTCCG
>DASYZN010000080.1:0-18281 GCA_035946105.1 Thermoplasmata archaeon
CTTGGTCGACCTCCTCCGGTCGGGCGCCCGCCGTGGCGGCGATGTTGCGGGCATGGAGCTCCATGTGCCCCCGCTGGATCCCCTCGGTGGCGAGGGCGCGCAGGGCGGCGAAGTTCTGGGCGAGCCCGACCGAGGCGAGCACCTGGGCGAGCTCCTGGGCCCCGCGGACCCCCAGCACCTTGACGCCGGCCTTCGCTGTCGGATGGACCGCCGTGGCCCCGCCGATGAGCCCCACCGCCATCGGCAGTTCGATGGTCCCGACCAGGTCGCCGTCGGCGTTCTTCTCGTAGGTGGTGAGCGGTTTCACGATGCCTCCGTCCTTCGCCAGGAAGGCGGCGTAGGTGTGCGCCCCGCTCTCGATGGCCCGGAAATCGTTCCCCGTGGCGATGACGACCGCGGAGACGCCGTTCATGATCCCCTTGTTGTGGGTCGCACAACGGTACGGATCGACCGACGCCAGCGTGTAGGCGTCGAGGATCGCCTCGACGACCTCGGGCCCCGACGCCGTCTCGGTCTTCAAGAGGGCCGCCGGGAAGGTCGCCGTGGCCCGCGCGAGGCGTTCGACGGCGAGGTTCGAGATGATCCGCAGGACGGCCCGACCGCGGGCCAGCCGGGCGAGCTCGGGGGCGAGCGCCTCGCACATCGTGTTGACGGCGTTCATCCCCCCCGCGTCCCGGGCGTCCACGAAGAGGTGGACGATCACCATGGTCCCCCGGGGGGTCGGCAGGATGCGGACCTCGAGCTCCTGGGCGCCTCCGCCGAACTTGACGAGGAGGGGGTCCTTCGCGTTCGCCTGGGCGAGCAGCGCCTCGCGGGCACCGAGGATCCGAAGGCGGGCGGCCTGGGGATCGGCGACCTCGAGCAGCTGGATCTGGCCGATCATGACGGGCGGCGTGGTCTGCGCGGTGAATCCCCCGAGGGCGCGCGCGACCTTGGCCGCGTTGGACGCCGCGGCGACGACGCTCGGCTCCTCGATCGCCATCGGGACGAGGTAGTCGCGGCCGTTGATGCGGAAGTTCGTGGCGATGCCGAGGGGCAGGGCGAACGAACCGATCACGTTCTCGATCATCCGGCTCAGGATCGACGGGTCGACCCCGGGAGGGAACGCGAACGTCGCCGCCTCCTCCTCGGTGAGGGTGGCCCATTCCTGGACCTTGCGGCGGCGCTCCTCGACGGTGAGCTTGTAGAATCCCGAGAGGTCGGACGATCGCTCCACCGGCATGGCCCTACGCCTTCCCGTCGCGAGGCTTTCCCTTTTCCGCCGGGGCGGGCGGGGGGGCCGGGGCGGGCGGGTCCGTCGGGGGCGGCGTCCGCGCCACGACGACCTTGGCGATCCGCAGGAGTCCGTCCCTGAACCGGTACCCCTGCTGGACGACCTCGAGGATGGTGCCCGCGGCGCCGGGCGAGCGGGTGGGCGCCTCGGCGACCGCCTCGTGGTCCTCCGCATCGAACTTCGCTCCGACCCGGGCGATCGGGCGGACCCCTTCCCGCTGGAGGAACTGGTTCCACTCGTGGGCGAGGAGATCGAGTCCCTTCTTCATCGGGTCGTTCGGAGCGGCCCGACCGAGCGCCTCCCGGGCGCGCTCGAACGCTTCGTGGATCGGCAGGAGGCCGCGCAATAGCTCGGCCTCCGCGTGGGAGCGGATCGCCTCCCGATCCCGATCGGCCCGCTTGCGAAAGTTCTCGAAGTCGGCGAGCAGGTACTTGAACCGGTTCTCCCAGTCCGCGATCGTCGACCCCTCGGGGACGGCCTCCTTCCCGATCGGAGGGGAGGCGGCGGGGCTCGCCGGCTCGTCGGCCTCGAGCTTCGGCCCAGGGGCCGATCGGACGCGCGCCGCCGTCTCGTGGTCCCCCGCCATCGACGGAGGGCGTTCACCGGCGGGGTTTATTTGGGGTTTCGCCCACGTCGTCCGGGCCGCTCGGCGCCTCGCGAGGCCCGCAGGGCGCGACCGAGCCGAAGGGCCGGCCGCGAGCGCGCCCTAGGGGGTCGGAGCCCGAGCGATCCGCCCCGTTCCGGAGCCGCCCGGTCCGACGGAGTTTTCGCCGAGGAAGCAAGCCTTATAGTGGCCGCCCCGGTCGTACCAACGCCCCTCGGTCGAGGGGGATTCCCGATGGCTGAACCGGTGGCCGCCACAGGCTCCTACGACGCGAGTTCGATCCAGATCCTGGAGGGACTTTCGGCGGTCCGCCGACGGCCCGGGATGTACATCGGGTCGACGGACACCCGGGGGCTCCACCACCTGATCTGGGAGGTCGTCGCGAACTCGATCGACGAGGTCCTCGCGGGGGCCTGCACGGAGATCCACGTCACGCTGAACTCGGACGGCAGTTGCACGGTCGTCGACAACGGGCGCGGGATCCCGGTCGAGGAGCACCCGAAGTACCACCGCCCCGCGCTGGAGATCGTCCTCACGATCCTCCACGCCGGCTCGAAGTTCGACCGGAACACCTACAAGGTCTCCGGCGGGCTCCACGGGGTCGGCCTCCACGTCGTGAACGCCCTGTCGGAGTGGTTCGAGGTCAAGGTCCGCCGCGGGGGTCACGAGTACGCCCAGCGCTACGAGCGCGGGGCGCCGGCCGCTCCGCTCAAGGTCGTCGGGCCGGCCGAGGGGACCGGGACGGAGCAGCGGTTCAAGCCCGACCCCACGGTCTTCGAGACGGTGACGTTCGACCAGGAGGTCGTCGAGCGGCGGCTCAAGGAGCTCTCCTTCCTGAACCCGCAGGTGACCATCTACTTCGCCGACGAGCGCGACGGCACCCGGGAGACCTTCCACCACGCGGGGGGGATCACCGAGTTCGTCGCGGACCTCAACCAGGGGAAGAGCGTGCTGTTCCCCTCGCCGATCTACCTGCACGCGAAGCGGGACGAGACCGACATCGAGGTCGCCCTCCAGTACAACGACGGCTACAACGACACGACGCTCGCTTTCGTGAACGACATCAACACCGTCGACGGGGGCACCCACGTGATCGGGCTCCGTTCGGCGCTGACCCGGACCCTCAACGACTACGCCCGGAAGCGGGGGTTCCTCAAGGGGGAGAAGGAGGGGCTCACCGGCGAGGACGTCCGGGAGGGCCTCGCCTGTGTCCTCTCCGTGAAGGTCCTCGAACCCCAGTTCGAGGGGCAGACCAAGGCGAAGCTCGGGAACTCCGAGGTGAAGGGACAGGTCGAGAGCGCCGTGAACGACAAGCTCTCGGAGTTCCTCGAGGAGCACCCGGCCGTCGGACAGGGATTGATCAGCAAGGCCGTGCAGGCCTCCCAGGCCCGCGAGGCCGCCCGCAAGGCCCGGGAGCTCACCCGGCGCAAGGGGCTCCTCGAGGGCGGGGGGCTTCCGGGGAAGCTCGCCGACTGCCACTCGCGCGATCCCACGGAGTGCGAGCTGTTCATCGTCGAGGGGGATTCGGCCGGCGGCACGGCGAAGCAGGGCCGGGACCGGGAGTTCCAGGCGATCCTGCCGCTGCGGGGGAAGATCCTCAACGTGGAGAAGGCGCGCCTCGACAAGATGCTGCAGAACGAGGAGATCCGCTCCCTGATCACGGCGATCGGCACGGGGATCGGCGACGAGCTCGACCTCGCGAAGCTCCGCTACCACAAGGTGATCCTGATGACGGATGCCGATGTCGACGGGTCGCACATCCGGACCCTCTTGCTCACGTTCTTCTATCGCAAGATGCCCGCCCTGCTCACCGAGGGCCACATCTACATCGCCCAGGCCCCGCTCTACCGGCTCCAGAAGGGCAACCGCATCCAGTACACGTATTCCGACGAGGAGCGGGACGCCGCGCTCAAGGAAATCGGATCGAAGGGGACCACGATCCAGCGCTACAAGGGACTCGGGGAGATGAACGCCTCCCAGCTCGCCGAGACCACGATGAAGCCCGGGGGGCGGGCGCTCCTCAAGGTGACGGTCGACGACGCCGTCAAGGCCGACGGACTCTTCTCCGTGCTCATGGGCGAGGAGGTCGAGCCCCGTCGCCTCTACATCCAGGAGCACGCCGTCGAGGTCACGAACCTCGACATCTAGGGGAGCGGCCCCGATCCCGACCGACGGCGTCCTGGCCGAGCGCCGTGGGCCCCGCGGGGCCGAGGGTCCGGTCGACTATCGGTAGAGGTCGTCGTCGGTCTCGGGCGACGGCGTCTCCGATCCGGGGTCCTCGCTCCCGGCGTCGACGCCTCCGCCCTCGTCGTCCGTCTCGTAGGGCGCCTCCTCGGGGGCGTCCTCGTACGTCTCCCCGGCCGATCCCGGAGGCTCGTCGTCCAAGGGCGCGCCGGTCTCCTCGCCCTCGTCGACGTAGCCATCGGGACGGGGGCCCGCCCGGCGGAGGGCGAGCACGGCGGCCGCGATGATGGCGAGAGCGATCACGGCGAGCAGACCGTAGAAGGCCGCCGCCGGGATGCCGAGGACCGACCCCCCGCCGCCGAGGCCCCCCGGGCCGCCGGGGTTGTTCGACGGTCGGACGGTCACGGTCGTCGAGGGGGACTTGGCCACGAATTGGTTGCCGTCGGTGAACGTCGCGAAGACGTTGTAGACCCCTCCCTGGTTCGTGCGGCACGTGGCGTTGAAGAGGGAGAAGGTGCAGCCCAACGGAAGGCCGGACCAGTTGAGGGTCCCGTTCGACGGTCCCCCCGACACGGTGACGGAGACGCTGAAGAGCTCCCCGGCGGAGAGGGTCTGGGGGATCGCCACCGGCTGGGTCACGACGGGGTCGGAGAAGACCAGGACGTCGGCGTGGGTCGAGGGACTCGACGTTCCCCCGACCGAGTCGGTCACGGTGAGGGCGGCCGAGACGGTCCCGTTGGTCGTCGGGGTGCAGGTGGGGGTCGCGGTGGTCGCTCCCGTGCAGCTTCCCGGCAGGTTCCGCCACAGGTAGGTGTACGGCGGGGTGCCCCCGCTCGTCTTCGTCGAGAACCCGACGGATTGGCCGACGTCCGCGGTCGTGCGGCTCGCCACCGGGGTCGTCGTCGTCGGCAGGGGGTTCACGGGGAAGGAGAGCGGCGTCGAGACCACGGGCCGGCCGTTCGAGTCGGTCGCGGTGACCGTGAGCGTCACGGTGCCGGCCTTCGTGAAGACGCAGGTGGGGTGCGAGGAGCTCGTCCCGAAGCAGCTGCCCGAGGGAAAGCCGGCCCAGAGGAAGTTCGAGAAGACGCCCGTGCCGCCCGCCGGGGTTTCGTTGAACCCGACGTGCAACCCGACGTCCGCCGCGGTCACCCCGAGGCGAGCGCCGATGTTCGCCGTCGGGGTCGTGGCCGTCGGGTTCGGGAAGACGGTGAACGTCATGGAGGCGGAGCTCGAGATCCGACCCACCGCGGAGACGTTGATCCAGACCAGGTAGGCCCGCGCCGTGGTCGGGGTGCAGAGCGCGCTCACGGACCCCCCGCTGGACTGCACGAGCACGCCGGGGGAGGCGGGGCACCCCAGGCCGCTCGACGGGCTGGTGGCGAGGGTCGCGGAGTACGACCAGGAGGCGTTCAGGAGGAGGGAGGCGTTGAGGGTGACGCTCGCCGGCAGGTCGGACGAGTTCGCCGGATTCCCCAGGGGACTCGCCGTGAGGGGGAGCTCGAGCAGCGCGGTCGAAAGGATCGAGACGGTCGCCGACCCACCGTCCGCGACGTAGACGCACCCGTTCCCGTCGTCGTAGACGAGTCCGATCGGTCCGGCGCCGACGGAGACGTCGCCGAGCGCGACGGTCCCGTTCAATACCGTCACGTTGTTCGTCATGTTGTCCGCGACGTACATGTACCCGTTCCCGGGGTCGTAGACGATCCCCCGGCCGGTCGTGGCGAGTGGGAAGTTGTTCACGACCGTCGTCCCCAGCAGGACCGAGACGTTCTGGGTCGCCGTGTTCGTCACGTAGACCTCCGTCGTGGCCGCGTCGAAGGCGAGGCCTTCGGGGTTCCCGCCGACGTGGGTGGTCTTGACGACGCTGGTCCCGTGGATCACGCTGACCGTGTTCGAGGCATAGTTCGCGACGTAGACGTCCGAGTTGATCGGATCGTAGAGCGCCGAGAGCGGTCCCACCCCGACGGAGATGTTGGCGACGATTGTCGTGTTGCTGATGACCGTCACATCCGCGCTCCCGTAGTTCGTGACGTAGATGTCCTGGTTCGCGGGATTGTAGACGACGCCGTCGGGATGGGTCCCGACGATCACGCTCCCGCTGACGCTCGTGCCGCTGATCCAGCTCACCTCGTTCGCGTTGAAGCTCGCCACATAGACGAGCCCGTTCACGGGGTTCCACGCCGCCCCGACCGGATAGGTCGGCAGGCTGCGGATCGTCGCCACCGGCGTCGTGCCGTTGATCACGGTGACCGAATTCGACAGGGCGTTCGTCACGTAGACGTCGCCGTTCGCCCGATTGTACGTGCCCTCCGAGGGGTACGATTGCGCGGCGACCGTCGCGATCAGTTTTCCGAGGTTGGGGCCGATCGGCGCTGCCGGGGTCACGGCCGGGGAGGTGGCGGCGGCCGGCTCCGCGAACGATCCTCGATCGCCGCCGGCCGTGGACGAGGCCGGGCCGACGAACCCCAAGGCGCCCCCGGGGGCCGAGGCCCCGGTCGGGGCCGGCGAGGACGTCGGCTCACTTCGGAGGACCGGGTCCGTTCCCGCGAAGGTCAACAGCAAGAGGATGCCGACGATCAGGAGGATGGGGCCTACGCCGGGCGCTCCAGAGCCCCCTCGAAGGAGATCCGTCCGGCCGAGCGTGTCGCGCACCATCCCGCGGGGTAGACGGGCCGCTTCATCAAGTCTCGGTACAAGAACCCGACAGGATCCGGCGCGGGGGCGTTCCGACCCCCCTCGGCCCCCGGGGTGCCTCGCTCAGTGGGGAACGAGGCGGCCGGAGGACTCCCGCTTGAACCGACCGAACTCCGCGAGCGGGGTGAGGCGGTCCGCGGCAAAGACCGGTCCGTCCTTGCAGACATGCCAGGGGCCCAGCGCGCAGGCGTCGCAGAGCCCGAGCGCGCATTTCATCACTCGCTCGACCGAGCAGACGACGGGCACGTGGCTCCCTTCGGCCGACCCCACCACTTTCTGCATCATGACCTCGGGTCCGCACGTCCAGGCGACGTCGAACCGCTCCTGGCCGAACAGCTTCGGAAGCAGGCCGGTCACGTACCCGCGGTGGCCCCGACTCCCGTCGTCCGTGGCGACCTCGACCCGGGCGCCCATCGCCCGAAACCGCTCCTCGAAGAGCAGCTCGCGTTCCGTGGTCGCCCCCAGGGCGACGACCACGCGGGAACCGTGGGCGGCCGCCACCTCCGCCGCCGGGGCGAGCACCGCGCTCCCCGATCCGCCTCCGACCACGAGGATCCGACGCGCGGTGAGATCGAACGCGTTGCCGTACGGTCCGCGGATCCCGAGGACGTCTCCCGGCCGGACCGATTGCACGCGACCGCTCGTCGAGCCCATCGTCTTGACGGTGATCCCCTTCGACCCTCCCACGTAGGACAGGGACATCGGGAGCTCGTCGTCGCCGGGGAGCCAGACCATCACGAACTGCCCGGGGCGCGCCCCGGGGGGATAGGGGAACCTCAGGGTGACCGTGCTCGGGGTCTCCTGGACCCACTCGGTGACGCGGACCGCCGTTCGCATCGGCGCGGTCAGGGCGGAGCCTTCCTACGAGCGGGGGCCGTCGCCGCGGCTCGGAGCCCCCCGGTCGCGTGGGCGACCCCGACGGCGTCGGAAAGGCGCGCGATCCCGAGTTCGTCCAACAGGGTGGATAGGTCCGCCGCCAGCCGTCCGAAGACCTCGATCCCCTCGAAGGCGACCGCCGTTCCGACCTGGACGGCGGTCGCGCCGGCCATGATGTACTCGAGCGCGTCCTCCGCGGTCGAGATCCCTCCGACCCCCAGGATCGGCAGATCGATCGCCTCGTGGATCTGCCAGACGCAGGCGAGCCCGACCGGTTTGATGGCGGATCCGCTCAGTCCCCCGAGGCCGTGGGAGAGGGTCGGTCGGCGCTGCCGGACATCGATCCCGATCGCACGAACCGTGTTGATCGCGCTGATCGCGCTGGCGCCTCCGCGTTCGGCCGCCCGGGCGAGGCCAACGGGGTCGGCCGTGTTCGGGGTGATCTTGGCGATCACCGGGAGCCGGACCCGCGAGCGGACGGCCCTCGTCACCTCTTCGACCTCGTTTGGATCCTGCCCGATCTCCGAGCCGAGCCCCTCGGCATGGGGACAGCTCAGGTTGAGCTCGATCGCGACGACGCCCGTCGCCGCCATTCGTTCGGCCAGCACCGCGTACTCCTGGGCGTCGTGGCCGAACACCGAGCCGATGACGACCGCGCCGCTCGCCCGGGCGCGTTCGATCTCCTTCGGGTATTCGTCGATCCCCGGGTTCGGGAGGCCCATCGCGTTGAGGAACCCCCAGCGGTCGAGGGTCTCCACGGTCGGGTTCGGGTAGCCGGGACGGACCTCGGCCCCGATGGATTTCGTGATGACGCCGCCGGCCCCGGCCCGATAGGCGCCCGCGAGGGATTCCCCGCTCTCCCCCCAGATCCCCGACGCCAACAGGAAGGGGTTTCTGAGGGCGATCCCGGCGAAGGTGACGGAGAGCTCGCCCACCGACGGCGTCGAGGGGCGTCCGCTTATATCAGGACTGCCGATGAACGGCGTCCCGATGCGCCTCGAACGGCTGACCGACGCGGCGCGATCCTCACTCGAGCGCGCCTTCGCCCGGGCCCAGGAGCTACGGCACGCCGCGGTCGAACCCTCGCATCTCCTGCTCGCCCTGGCGGGCGATGAGAACGGCTCGCCCGCCGCGCTCCTGCGGGCCCTCGAGGTCCCGCTCCCCGAGCTCCTCGCCAAGCTGGAGGAGGGGCTCGCGGCGCAGGCGACCGCGGAGCACGTCGCCCCGGCGGACCAGTACCTCTCCCGGAGCCTGACCGCCGTCCTCGACGCGGCGGAGCAGGAGGCCGAGCGCCGCAAGGACCGCTACACGAACGCGGACCAGCTCCTCTTCGGCCTGCTCGCCGTGAAGTCGCCGGCCCGCGAGCTCCTGGAGGAGTTCGGGGTCCGAAGGGCCAAGCTCGAGGAGGCGATCAAGGCGATGCGGGGCGCCGCGCGGCCCGTCGAAAGCCGCCGCGACGAGGAGGAGTACCGCTCGCTCGAGAAGTACGGCCGCGACCTCACGGAGCTCGCCCGCAACCGCAAGCTCGATCCGGTGATCGGGCGCGACGAGGAGATCCGCCGGGTCGTCCAGATCCTCTCCCGGAGGACGAAGAACAATCCGGTCCTCATCGGCGACCCGGGGGTCGGCAAGACGGCGATCGTCGAGGGCCTCGCGCTTCGGATCGCGGCCCAGGACGTCCCCGAGTCGCTGCGGGAAAAGCGGCTGATCACGCTCGACCTCGGGGCGCTCCTCGCCGGAGCGAAGTTCCGCGGCGAGTTCGAGGAGCGCCTCAAGGCGGTCCTCAAGGAGGTGGAGCGCTCGGAGGGGAAGGTGATCCTCTTCATCGACGAGCTCCACACGGTCGTCCACGCGGGCGCGACGGAGGGGGGGGCCATGGACGCCTCGAACCTGCTGAAGCCCGCCCTCGCCCGAGGGGTCCTCCATTGCATCGGGGCGACGACGATCCAGGAGTACCGCAAGTACATCGAGAAGGACGCCGCCCTCGAGCGACGGTTCCAGCCGGTCGTCGTGAGCGAGCCGGGGGTCGAGGATACCGTGTCGATCCTGCGGGGGCTCAAGGAACGCTATGAGCTGCACCACGGCGTCCACATCCACGACTCGGCCCTCGTCGCCGCGGCGACCCTCACGGCACGCTACATCCCGGACCGCCATCTCCCGGACAAGGCGATCGATGCCGTCGACGAGGCGGCCTCCGCGGTCCGCCTCGCCCTGGACTCCCGACCCCCGGAGCTCGACCAGCTGACCCGACGGATCCGCCAGCTCGAGATCGAGCGGGCGGCGCTGCGGCGGGAGAAGGACACACCGTCGGCCGACCGGCTCTTAAAGCTCGAGCGCGAGCTCGCGAACCTCAAGGAGAAGGAGTCCGCCCTCGCCGGTCGTTGGCAGAAGGCGAAGGCGACCGTCCAGTCGGTCCGGGGCCTGCGGGAGAAGCTCGACGGGGCAAAGGCCGAGGAGGAGCGGGCCGAACGGGCCGGCGACCTCGAGGCCGCCGCGCGGCTCCGCTACGGGGCGATCCCCGAGCTCCAGCGGGAGCTCGACGCGACGGCGAAGATGCTCGGGGACCCGTCCGGCGACGGGCTCGTGAAGGAGGAGGTCGACGAGGAGGACGTCGCCCGGGTCGTCGCGAAGTGGAGCGGGGTCCCGGTCTCCCGCATGCTCGAGGGGGAGACCCAGCGGCTCCTCTCGATGGAGGACGAGCTCAAGAAGCGCGTCATCGGCCAGGACGATGCCGTGGCCATCGTCGCCTCCGCGGTGCGTCGATCGCGCTCGGGCCTCTCCGACCCGAACCGGCCGATGGGGGCGTTCCTGTTCGTCGGCCCGACCGGCGTCGGGAAGACCGAGCTGGCCAAGGCGCTCGCCCAGTTCCTGTTCCACAGCGATCGGGCGCTCATCCGGCTCGACATGAGCGAGTACATGGAGAAGCACACGGTCGCCCGCCTCCTCGGCGCCCCGCCGGGCTACGTCGGCTTCGAGGAGGGCGGACAGCTCACGGAGGCCGTGCGGCTCCATCCGTACACCGTGATCCTCTTCGACGAGATCGAGAAGGCCCACCCGGACGTCGTGAACGTCCTCCTCCAGCTCCTCGACGACGGCCGACTCACCGACGGCCAGGGCCGGACCGTCGACTTCCGCAACACCCTCGTGATCATGACGAGCAACCTCGGGACCGATCTCCTCGCCTCGGCGAAGTCCGACGCCGATCGCCGCGCCGTGATCGAGAAGGCGCTGCGGGGGTTCTTCCGGCCCGAGTTCCTCAACCGGCTCGATGACGTGGTCGTCTTCCACCCGCTCGGGGAGCGGGAGATCGTCGAGATCGTGGGACTCCAGCTCGAGCTCGTCCAGGCGCGGCTCAAGGACCGGCGGATCCGGGTCCGCGCGACCGACGCGGCCAAGGCGCGGCTCGCCCGGGACGGCTTCGACCCCGAGTTCGGCGCTCGGCCCCTCAAGCGGACGATCCAGCGGCTCGTCGTCGATCCGCTGACCGTCCGGCTCCTGGGCGGCGAGATCAAGGACGGCAGCGAGATCACGGTCGAGGCGCGCGGCGCGAGCGGCATCGAGCTTCAGGTCGGGCCCCCGGCCCTCCCGGCGTAGAGGATCCATGGGCGGGTCGGTCACCGTCGCCGTCCTCGGCGCAAAGGAGATCGCCCAGGAGCTCGGCAAGAAGGGGACGCAGTCCGACCTCACGCTCTACAACGCGGTGCGCGACGGACACGCCGCGACCCTCGTCGAGCCGACCCAGTTCCCCGAGAAGCTCGCGCCCCTGTTGGCCGCCCTCGGGATGGCGGACCGGATCGTGTTCGTGGTCCCCGCCCTGAACCGCGAGGTCGCGGAGACGGCGGCGGCGATCGACCTCGTCGAGACGCCGGTCGAGATCTCCTTGGGCGACGGCGTCGGCGAGGCCGAGGTCCGGCGGGCGTTCCGGGGGACCCGGCTCTTGGAGGCTCCGATCGGTCCCTTCGACCCACCGAGGCTGCGCGAACGGATCGACGGCTGGACCGTCGCCCCCGTCGAGGGGCCGGTCGAGGTTAGGATCGATCACGCCTTCCCGGTGCGCGGGGTCGGTCCCGTCGCCCTGGGGGTCGTCCGGCGGGGGACCCTCACCGCCCACGAGCGGCTACGGCTCTACCCGACCGATCGACCCGTCGAGGTCCGCTCGATCCAGGTCCACGACGTCGAAGTGCGCACCGCGGCCACCGGGGAGCGGGTCGGCGTGGCGCTGAAGGGGGTCGAGGCCGACGAGCTCACCCGGGGCCAGACCTTGGCCCCCGAGGGGAGCCTCACGGTCGCCGACGCGCTCGCGGCGCGCCTGGAACGGCCCTGCCCATACTACCGTGGGCACGCGGGCGAGGGAGCCTCGCTCCATCTCCTCGTCGGCCTCCAGTTCGTTCCCGTGAGGGTCACGGCGTGGGGTCCCCCCTCGGTGGGACTCACGACGGATCGGCCGGTCGCCTTTCCGAAGGGTGCGGCCGGTCTGCTCGCCGACCTCGCCGGGGGCCCCGGGCCGCGCCTCGTGGGACGGAGCCGGATCGACCCCGATTGAACGGAACGTTCAAGGGCCGGGGCCTCGCTCCTTCGGGCTGGTCGCATGCCGGACGCACCCGCCCCGTCCCCGGACGCCCCCCCCGCCCCGATCCGGCTCTGCTCGGCGTGCGCCCAGCCGCTGACCGCGATGGGGTCGCAGCCGATCCGCACCGGCGGCGTCCCGGGTCACCCCGACGCGGTCCTATGGCTCGACACGTTCTGGTGCCCGCGCTGCGGAAAGGTCGATTTCTTCACCGTCGCCTGACGGTCGCCGCTTCGGACGGCCAAGGCCCCGCGGCCCAAGGACCCGGGGGGGCCTAGGCGAACATCGTGACGGACTCCTTGCGGAGTTCCTCTTCCCCGATGACCTTCTCGATCGCCCGATCGAAATCGACCCCGGTCACGTGGTCGCGCTCCTCGCGGATCGCCCACATCCCGGCCTCGGTGCAGACGGCGCGGATGTCCGCCCCCGTCGCCCCGTCGCATCGGGAGGCGAGGGCCTCGAAGTCGATCGGCTCCTTGATCGACATGCCGCGGCTGTGGATCTTGAAGATCTCGACGCGGCCCTGGTAGTTCGGGACCGGGATCTCGATGATCCGGTCGAAGCGGCCTGGCCGCAGGAGCGCCTCGTCGAGGATGTCCGGACGGTTCGTCGCGGCGACGATCTTCACGTTGGAGAGCGGCTCGAAGCCGTCCATCTCCGCGAGCAGCTGCATCAGGGTCCGCTGGACCTCCCGGTCCCCGCTGGTCGCCACCTCGAGGCGCTTCGCCCCGATCGAATCGACCTCGTCGATGAAGATGATCGTCGGCGCCTTCTCGCGGGCGAGCTGGAAGAGCTCGCGGACGAGCCGGGCCCCCTCGCCGATGTACTTCTGGACGAGCTCGCTCCCCACGAGGCGGACGAAGGTGGCGTGGGTGTGGTGCGCCACCGCCTTCGCGACGAGGGTCTTCCCGGTGCCCGGGGACCCGATCAGGAGGACGCCCTTCGGCGGATCGACCCCGACCTTCCGGTAGAGCTCGGATCGGAGGAGGGGGTACTCGACGGACTCCCGGATGTCGCGGATCTGGTCCCCGAGGCCGCCGATGTCCTGGTAGGTGACGTTCGGCTTGTCGACGATCTCGCTCGCGGCGACGAGGGGATCGAGCGACGCGGGCAGGACGCCCATGACCGCGAGGGTCTGCTTGTTGAGCGCGACCCGGGAGCCGATGGTGATCTTCTCGTGCTCGACGGTCTCCGCGCTGTTGACGACGAAGTCCGGCCCCGTGGAGGACTTCACGACGACTCGGCCGTCGGTCAGGACGTCGCGGACGCTGCCGACGATGAGCGGGGGATAGCGAAGGCGATCGAGCTCGGTCTTGAGCCGCTTCACCTCCCGCTGGAGGCGGAGGATCTCGGCCTCCATGTAGTGCCGCTCGCTCTCGACCCGCTTGATCGCCTCCGCGAGCTGGTTGTTGCGGAGCTCGAGGAAGTTGACCCGGTCGAAGCTCTCCGAGGGGGCCGCCGAGACGTCGGGTTCCGTCATCGATGGAAACGCTCCTTTCGGTCCTCGGCGGGTTCCAAGTGATTTACCATGGCGTTTCCGCTTATAAGACCAAGTCCCTCGAGAGGAGGATGAGCCACCGGGCAGAGGCTCAAGAGGTGGTGCGGGCGCGGGCCTTCGCCCCGGGCCACGTCACCGGCCTCTTCGCACCGGCCCAGATCGGTCGGGACCCGAGGGGCCGGGGTTCCGTGGGGGCGGGGCTCGTCCTCCCCCTGGGGGTGTGGGCGGAAGCGACGTTCATCCCCGGGGAGCCGCAACGGCCCCAGATGGCCGCGGACGTTCGGAGGGCGCTGCCGATCTCCCGGGATGTGCTCGAGCGGGTCGGCGCGGGGGCGCCCGGCGCGCTTCGCGTCCGCCTCCGCCACGAGCTCCCGATCGGCCAGGGGTTCGGGATGAGCGCGGCCGGCGCGCTGGCCACGGCGCTGTCGACCGCGTCGGTCCTCGATCGGTCGCCGCCCCGGGCGATCGAGGTCGCCCATCTCGCGGAGCTGTTCCACCGAGGGGGCCTCGGGGGGGTGGCGGCGATCCTCGGAGGGGGGCTCGAGATCCGCACGAGACCCGGACTCCCTCCGATCGGTCGGATCGAACGCCGCGCCTTCCCCTACCCGATATTTCTCGCGGTCGCCGGTCCCCCGATGCCCACGCCGACCAAGCTGTCGGAGGCCGAGTTCCTCGGTCGGGTCGCCGACGCCGGCCTCTCCCGACTCCGAACGCTGAGCCGCTCCGGATCGGGCCGGCGCTTCCTCTCGCTCGCCCAGTCCTTCGGGGACGAGCTCGGTCTCGAGACGCCCCGCCTCGCCCGGCTTCTGGCCCGGATCCGCTCCCCGACGATCTTCGCCTGCCAGACGATGTTCGGTCAGAGTCTCTTCGCGGTCCCGACGTCCTCGGCCGCCCGCCGAAGCCTCATCACGCGACTCCGGGAGAGCGGGATGCCGGCGGTCGAGGTGCGGAGCCCGGACCGGGGGGCCTGGGTGACGCCCGACCCGGCCGAGGCCGCGTCGGCCACGGCCACGACCCGCCCCGCACCGCGCGCGATCGCCCGACCGACGACGACGTCGCTCGGCAAGCGCTTTAACCGTCGCCCGGCTCGGCCGCGCCCTCGATGACGCGTAAGCCAGCCCGCATGTACCGCAAGATCGAGGGGCAGGTCTACACCCGCCAGGAGTACATGGGCGGCATCCCCGCCTGCCGGATCACCCAGTTCGACACGGGGAACCTCAAGGAGACGTTCCCGATCTCCCTCTCGCTGGGGTGCGAGGAGGCCGCCCAGGTCCGCGACACAGCGCTCGAGGCGGCCCGCATCAGCGCGGTCCGCGTGATGGAGAAGTTCGCCCCGAACCAGTTCCGGCTCAAGGTCCGCCGCTACCCCCACCAGATCCTCCGCGAGCACAAGATGGCCATGGGCGCGGGGGCCGACCGGATCTCCGACGGGATGCGGCGGGCGTTCGGCAAGCCCGTAAGCCATGCGGTGCGCGCCCAGATCGGGATGGAGCTGCTCTCGGTCTACACGACGGCGGCCCACGTTTCGGAGGCCAAGGAGGCCCTCCGAAAGGCCTCCCACAAGCTCCCGATCCCGACCCGCCTGACGATCCGCGGCGCCGCCTAGCGGCCCCTCATCCCTTCGGCCGCACGATCAATACCGGACACGGCACGTGGTGGCTCACCGCGTCGGATACGCTCCCGAGCAGGAGGCGTTTCGCCGCCGAGAGCCCTCGGGATCCGAGGACCAGTAGGTCCGTCGGGTTCCGCTCGACGTACCCGATGATCTCGTCCGTGATGACGCCCTCGAGGCAGACCCCGGTGACCGAGGGGATCCCCCCGGCCGTACAGCGACGGACCGCCTCGTCGACGATCGCCCGGTAGGCCTGGGTCTCGCTCTCCGGGACCTCGGCGGGGACCCAGGGTTCCGTCGCCGAGACGTAGACCGCCTGCACCGGAGCGACGGCGAGGACGGTCAACTGGCTCCCGTACTTCTTCGCGAGGCTGAGGGCGATCTCGAGGGCTCGTTCGCCGAACGTCGATCCGTCGACGGTGACCGTGATCCGCTCGAACGGGGCGTCCGCCACGTCTGGGGATGGTCGCTTAGGTTAATGGATTGCTCGCCGGGCGCACCGGGGCCGGGGCCGCCCCTCGATCGGGCCGTCGAGGCAACGTTATTATTCCCGGGTCGGCGCCTTACCCGTCGGAGCGGGCATGGCGGTATGCAGTAACTGCGGCGCGAGCGATTTCGTCTGGGCGAATCGGCTCGGCAGCGGGATGACGGGCGGGGGGGGACTCTCGCTCCGCGGCCGACGGGACGCCGAGCTCGGCACGCGGATCTGCCGATCCTGCGGCCACGCCGACCTCTTCTTGCGCGACCTCGAGCTCCTTCGATCCCCCCACCGCTGGAAGCCGGGGGAGTTCATCCCGATCAACGAGAAGACCGTGCGCCGTCCGGCGCCGCCCCTGGCCCCGACCCCGGCCCCGACCCCAGCACCGGAAACCCCGGCTCCTTCTCCGAGCCCCTCCCCGCTCTACGTTCGACCGGCGCCCCTCCCGAGAACGGAACCGGTGGGGGGTCCGACGGCGGATTCGATCGACCGTATGGAATCGACCCGGGACCGAACCGACCCCGGCCCCCGGGCCACCGGCTCGACCGAGGCGACCCCAGCTCCGCCGACGGCCTCGGCCGTCGAACCTCAGACGAGTTCGACCGAACCCGCCTCCCCGCCACCGACGGGATCCTCGACCCCCACGGAGCCGACAAGCCCGACGGACGCGGGGGAGCCGACGACGGGGGACGAGCCGTCGGGTCCTTCCCCGACCGACTCGGAGGCGACCCCGCGAACCCGCCGCTCCGGCGCCGCTCGGCCGCGGGCCGCCCGAAAGCGATCCGCCTCCCGGTCGGGCGATCCGGACAGCGGGAGCTAACCGCGCGCCGGTCCGCCGCTCTCCCGCCCGGCCCATTCGAGGATGGGCACGAGCGCCCGCCTAAGCGCGTCGCCCTTCTCGGTCAGGCGGTACTGGGCGCGGACCCCGGCGCCCTCCGAGCGCTCCCGCGCCACGAGGCCGAGGACGGCGAGGTCCCGCAACCGGTCCGCGAGCGCCTTCGCCCCGATCCCCTCGAGGCCCTCCCGAAGCTCGTGGAAGCGATGATGGGATCGGTTCCCGAGGATCCCGATGAGGGGGAGCGTCCACTTCTTCCCTAGGGCTTCGACGATCCCTCCGGCGGGGTCGATGCAGTAGCCCGTGCCGTCGATCCGGATCATGCACGAGAGCTCCCGGGCGACGCGGCGATCGCTCGGCCGTCCCCTGCGACCGAGGCTCACCGGGGACCTACCGGAGGGGGGAGCGTCGGGAGGGAGGTCGATAGCGGGGCATGGATTTGAACCATGGATCTACGGGTTATGAGCCCGTCGGGATTTCAGGACGGAGGGAGTTCCCCGCCGCTTTCCTGACTACCCCACCCCGCTACGCGGCGCGCGAGCCCGCCTCCCTATTTGAGCGTTGACGGAGCCGATCGTCCCGGGTCCGCTCGACGGGAGAAACCCGATCGGGCTCAGCCCGCGGCGAACGAATCGAGGAACCCCCACCAGGCGCCGATCGACGCCCGGGTCGCCGCTTCGGCCTGCCGAGCGGCCGACGCCGAGCGGGAGGTCTCCCTCGCCAAGATCCGTCGTTCCGCGGCCGAATGCTCCCGATCGGCCGTCGAATGGACCCGGAAGAACTCGTGGGCCTCGGCGGCCCGGATCCCGTAGTGCTCCCGGAGGCCCCGGGACTTCTCGCGGGCGATCTCGGGGAAGATCGACTCGTAGGCGTAGAGCGCGCCGAGCCCCGCGGCCGCGGAGCCCCTCAGCGTGCAGCGTTCGTAGGTCTTCAGGAGGGCACGGGTGGCCGGCGAGGGGGCCGCGCTGCGGACGGCCCGGGCCGTCAGGCCGAGGCTCCGCCCGAAGTCGACCCAGAGCTCGGGATGTGTCGGGCTGCGCCCCTCCTCATCGACGAGGTTCTCCAGCAGCGTTCGACGTGTGCTCGGCTCGACGAGATGGGCGTACGTCCCGGCGACATACCGGGGGAAGTTCGATTCGAACCGATAGTACTGTCCGGCGTAGTTGGCGAGGGTGGTCCTTCGGACCTCGCCGCGCGCCCACGCCTGATAGAACGGGTGCTTCAACAGGTGTCGCTCTCGGATCAATCGATCGAGGTTCGCTACGCTCGCCATCGGCAGGCCCAACGTCGCTAGGAGCTAATAGTTTCGCCGAGCCGATCTCACGAGCGTTCCCATCATCCGCCGCTTCGAGCAACTGCAGGTCCACCGCGGGCCAGGGCTTGCCGTCGTTTCGAGGGGAGCGGAAAACGTTCGGGTCGATGACGACGGGCGGGACTCCGATGCTCCTCCCACTGCGCCCGGAGCCGGCGTTGGGTCTCTAACGCGCCCTCTTTCGAGGGGCCCCAGGCCGCTAGAATGTCGGTCAGGCGGTCGGGTCGGGCCTTCCGGACCACCGCCCGATCGCCGGCTTCGACGTCGAAGAGGAGGCGGTCTCCCGGGTGGAGGCCAAGGGCATCCCGAACGTTCTTTGGGACCGTTATTTGCCCCTTCTCACGGATC
>DASYZN010000081.1:0-4907 GCA_035946105.1 Thermoplasmata archaeon
CGGCAGCGGGGCGTTCAACGGGCAGTACCTCGGGAACGTCCAGTGGAGCCTCGCCGGCAGCGGGCCGTACTACATGGCGAACTACTTCATCGCCTCTGCCTACACGTTGATGGCGAACCCGCACTATTCCCAGAACCCGTACTGCACGTGGAGCGGTTGCCCGCCGGCCAAGAATCAGTACGCCGGTACGATCGAGGTCACCTGGGAGACGTCGGCGACGCCGGGCGAGCAGGCGTATCGGTTCGGGAGCGCGGACTTCGCGAGCGTCCCGTCCACCGATCTCGGCCTCCTGCTCCAGCTGATCCAGCAGGGAAAGGTGAACGCGATCCAGTCGCCGACGCTCAACATCGGCTTCGACGCGTTCAACATGCTGTTCAATCTCGCCGGGGCCCAGCGCTTCACCACGAACGCGATCACGATCCCGACGGACTTCTTCAGCTACTTGGGCGTCCGCGAGTTCTTCTCCCGGGCCTACCCGTACACGACGATCCAGGACACGATCAACACGAAGGACGGGATCCAGCTCTCGTTCCCCGAGGGAGGGGCGATCCCCCAGTTCATGGGGAACTTCTACCCGTCGAACATCCCCTGGCCGAGCAAGGACCCGTGCCAGGACAAGACCGACCCCTCGTGCCCGGCGTACTGGTGGAGCCAGATGCAGGACCCCTCGAGCCCGTACTACGACCAGGAGGTCACCCGCTGTTCGGCGGGCAATCCCTGCCAGCTCCCGTTGTTCGGTCAGACGGGGAACCCCACGGGCGACCAGATCAACTCGATCTGGTCGAGCGAGCTCGCGACCCTCTCCGGCGGCGCCCTCAAGGTCTCCCCGGTCGACCTCAATTTCGTGGACATCGTGAACGCACAGTCCTCGGTGGCCGGCTCCAACCCCCTCCCGCTCTACGGGCTCGGTTGGGCGCCCGACTACCCGGACCCAACGGACTACGTGGTGCCGCTCTACGCCTCGAACTCGACGTACACCGCCGGTGACGCGGTCGCCCAGTCGCTCGAGCAGACGCAGTTCGCCCAGGGGTGCGCCTACGGGCCGAAGGACTTCCAGCACTGGTCGAACGTGACGGCGATCCCCCAGTCCTGCCAGGGGGTCGCCTACCGGGCGCTCAACGCCGCCCTCGGCACGGCGGCCTATGAGGCGAACCTCACGAAGCGGATCCAGTACTACGACCAGGCCGAGATGATCGCCTACAACCTCTGCCTCTACCTCTACAGCGGCCAGGGGAACGCGATCCCGAACTTCTCGAGCTGGGTCGACATCAACTCGGTCAACACGAACGTGATGACCGGCGGCGACGCCACCTGGTACTCCCTCACCGGGAACGGCGTCCAGTACTCGGGCTCGACCTAGACCGGTCCCGCGGCGGTCGGGGAAGGCTTAACCGCCGCACCCGATTCCCGCGGCCCGTGGGAGCCCCGTCGGGCGCGGTCGACCCGAACGAGGCGTCCGGCCTCTCCCTTTCCGCCCCGGAGCGGGCGGCCCTCCAAGTCCTTCGGACGGCGCCCGGGGGACCCGGCCTCGAGGAAACCGAGGTCGCCGAGGCGGCCCGCATCCCGATCGAAGCGGCCCGCGGCTCGCTCCAACGGCTCAAGGGAAAACATCTCGCGGTCTCGGACGAGGAGCATCTCGAGCGGTTCCGGCTCACCCCCCGGGGTTCGGCCGCCCTGGCCGAGGGGTTGCCGGAACGGAAGCTCCTGCGCTTCCTGGCCGCCGCGGGGCGCCCCCTCGAGGCCGCCGACCTCGGGGACAGCGGCCTCGATCCCTCCGCGCGGTCGGCCGCCATCGGGATCCTTCGGCGGGCCGGTCGGCTGGCCGCGGGGGCTTCGTTCGCGATCGCCGAGTCCGTCCCGGCGGAGCGGCCGTTCCCGGAGGAGCTCGCCCTGCCGAAGATCTCCCAAGGGGAGGGGGAGATCCCCTCCGCCGTCCTGGAGTCGCTGAAGCGCCGGGGCCTCGTCGTGGCCGAGCGTACGACGCGACGACGATGGAGCGCCTCCGCGGAGGGGCGAGCGCTCCCCCTCGTCGACGGACCCGACGCGATCGGGGCCGTCACGCCCGACCGGCTCTCGTCGGACACGTGGCGCGGCGTCTCCTGGCGACCCTACGATGTCCGCGCGACGGTGCCGCGACAGTCGGGCGCCCACCGCCACCCCTACCGGGTCTGGGTCGAGGAGTTCGAGGAGATCCTCGTCGGGCTCGGCTTCTCCGAGCTGCGGGGTCCGCTCCTCGAGACCGAGTTCTGGAACTCGGATGCCCTCTTCATGCCCCAGGACCACCCGGCCCGATCGATCCAGGACGTCCTCGGGGTCCGAGGGATCGTCGGGCACCCCCCGGATCCGGGGCTGCTCGAACGGGTCGCCGCGGCCCACGAGGGCGTCCCGATGCCGGGGGAGTCCGGGCCGATCTCCGTCGGATGGAGCGCGCCGTACGACCGCGCCCGGGCGGCCCGCCCGGTCCTCCGGTCCCAGACGACCGCGGTGAGCGTCCGGAAGCTCTCGGCCCACCCGAGCGCGCCGTTCCGATACTACGCGATCGACCGCAACTTCCGGCGGGACGCCGTGGACGCGACCCACCACGTCGAGTTCCAGCAATGCGAGGGGATCCTGGGAGAGTCCGGGACCTCCCTGCGGGAGCTGATCGGCACCTTCCAGGCGCTCGCGGAGGCGATCGGGATCCGGGATCTGAAGATCCGGCCGAGCTATTTCCCGTTCACCGAGCCGTCGATCGAGGGGTACGTCCGCCACCCCGAGCTCGGCTGGATCGAGGTCTTCCCGGGGGGCCTGTTCCGGCCCGAGGTGCTGCGGCCCCTCGGGATCGACGTCCCGGTCGCCGCCTGGGGGATCGGGATCACCCGGCTCGCCCTGGTGGCGCTCGGGGTGCGCGACATCCGCGAGCTCTACACGAACGACCTCGAACGACTCGGACGCGGGGTGCTCTGATGCCGCAGTCGACCCTCTCCCTGGCTCGGCTCGGCGCGATGGTCGGTCGCCCGGTCCATCTCGACGAGCTCGAGCGGCTCCTCTTCGCCTCGAAGGCCGAGGTCCACGCGGGCCCGGGCGACAGCGTCTCGATCGAGGTGACCCCGGACCGCCTCGACCTACTGTGCGAGGGCGGGCTCGGCCTCTACCTCCAGGGCGCGCTCGGGCTCGTCGAAGGCGCTCCCAAGGCGATCGGGGGCTCCGCCGATCCCCGAGGGATCGCGATCGTCTCCGATCCGAGCGTGGCGCCGCTTCGGCCGGTGATCCAGGCCACGGTCGCGACGGCGCCTCCGGGGATGCCCCTCGATGCCGGACTCCTCGAGGAGGCGATCCGGTTCCAGGAGCTCCTCCACGCCACCGTCGGCTCCGACCGCCGCCTCGCGAGCCTCGGGCTCTACCCGTTCGACCGTCACCGACCTCCGTATCGCTACACCCTCGAGGCGATCTCTGACGTGACGATCGTGCCGCTCGACGGCGACCGGCCGGTCCCGGCGGAGCGCTTCCTCTCGAGCCACCCGCTCGCCGCCCGCTACGCCGCCCTCGGGACCGAGGGGACGCGGCTTCTGACCTTGCGAGACGCCGCCGGCGCCGTGCTGAGCCTTCCGCCGATCCTGAACGCCCGTCCGGCGGGCGAGGTCGTCGAGGGCGCGACCTCGCTCCTCCTCGAGTCGACGGGAACCCGAGCGGCCCGGGTCTCTGACGCCCTCGGGTTGATGGGCCTCGTCTTCGCGGCCCGCGGCTGGCGACTGGATCCCGTCGCGGTGTCGGTCCCCGAGCCGGAGCCGGTCCCCTCCCCTCGGCCGCCCGGGCGCTCGCTCAACCTCTCGGAGGCGACCCTTCGGGCGCTCTCGGGCCGGTCGTTCCCGGCCCATGAGGTCGCCCGAGCGCTCGCTCGCTCGCGCGTGTCGGCGCGCGCGGAGGCCGGGGGGTGGAGCGTCGCGGTCCCGCCGTGGCGGCCCGACCTGATCGCCGAGGTCGACCTCGCGGAGGAGGTCATCCTCGAGCGCGGGATCCATCCCGAGGAGGGACAACTGCCCCCCAGCCGGACCCGAGGTCGGCGGGGTTGGGACCGGGGGCTCGAGGACCGACTGACCGACCTGTTGCTGGGGGCCGGGTTCACCGAGACGAACACGACGGTGCTCGTCGCGGATCCCCTCGCCGCCCGATTGGGCCGTCGCGAGGCGATCGAGATCGCCCACCCGGTCTCGGAGCAGTTCGGCCATCTCCGCGATGCCCTGCAGATCTCGCTGTTGGGTGTCCTCGAGGCGAACGTCCGTCACCCGTACCCCCAGCGCCTCTTCGAGATCGGCTCCGTGGTGTGCGCCGATCCCACCGCGGAGAGCGGCGCCGCGACCCGACGGCACGCCGGGGGGGTGGTCGCCTCCGAGCGGGCCGGGTTCGCTGAGGCGGCGGCGTGGGCCGACTATCTCACGCAGGCGTTCGGCGCGACGGGGGTCCGGGAACCCGCGGATCTCCCCGGGACGATCCCGGGCCGGTCGGCGCGTCTCAAGATCGCCGGGGAGGCGGTCGCGGAGATCGGCGAGATCGCCCCGGCGGTACTCGTCGGGGGCCACCTCCCGATGCCGGTCGCCTGGTTCGAGCTCGACCTCGATCGGCTCTGGCCCCTGCTGGGCCGCTCCGGGACGACCTAATAATCGCCCGCGCGCTCGAAGCGATCCATGGCGAGCCGGGCAAAGCGCCTCTCCCCGAGGGCCCGATGGGAATCGGAGGCCTCCAGAGCCGTTCCAGGCTCCCCGGGGAGCGGCGCCTCCCCGCTGCTCGCGCACCCGCCCTCACCCGACGACCCGCACTTCCTCTCCTCCGAGGGCTTCCCGGGCGCCTTTCCGTACACCCGCGGGATCCAGCCCACGATGTACCGGGGCCGGCTCTGGACCATGCGGCAGTACTCGGGCTTCGCGAGC
>DASYZN010000082.1:0-5298 GCA_035946105.1 Thermoplasmata archaeon
GGCGGCGGCGCGCGGGTCGTCCCTCGGCAGCCCCCGCGGGAACATCCGGACGACGGCGTCCGGAAGGCGGGCGTCGAACCGCCCCTGACGGACGAACTCCATCCGCTCGCCGAGGCGGGCGAACACCCCGAACGCCGCCACCAGCAGGGCGCGGTGCTCCGTGCTCTCCCGCGTCGCCCCGCTCGGCGAACCGAGACCGAGGCGGCGGGACCCCGCCGGCGTGAGCTCGAGGCCGTTCGGGCCCCGGACGATCCACCCCCGCCGGGCGAGCGCCGCGAGGCGGATCGACCGGTCGATCGGGTCGCCCCCGAGCTTCCCGAGGAGCGTCCCCGGCGCGACGAGGTCGGCCTCCCGGTTCCCCCGATCCTCCGAGGCGCCGGCGACGATCCCGAGGAGGATCGATTCGTCGAGGGCCTCGATCGCGCTCGGCACCGGCCGAGCGCGATCGTCCGACGGCCCGAACGACGCCCGGCTCGCGGCGACGACGGAGTCCCAGCGGCTCCAGGAAGGCGACATCGGCGGGACCGAGATCAGCCGAGGGGCCCCCGGCGCCCCGATCGGGTCGAAGAGGGCGACGCCCGGCGGCAGGCTCGGCAGGATCCGCTCCGCCTCGACCCGCTCGAGCCCGAACCACCGGCCGACCGTGGCGGCGGCCGATCTCGGTACGCCGAAACAGAGATGGGTCGCCGCCGCCCCCGCCGCGGCCCCGCGGGCCTCGGGGGCGAGCCGCTCGGGGTACTGCGTCGCCACCAGCAACCCGATCCCGAACTTGCGTCCCTCGGCCAAGATCTCGGCGAGCAGGGTGGGCGCGATCGCCTGGGCCTCGTCGACGACGAACAGGACGCGGAGCCCCTCCGAGGCCGTCGATCGGGCCGCCATCGCAAGGTAGAGCCGGCTCGCCAGCAGCGTCGTGGCGAACCGACTCGCCGCGGGGCCGACCTCGGCCGACGGGATCCGGAAGACGACGGCCGCGCCCCGCTCCAGGAGGTCATCGACGGGCACCGGCGACTCCCCGGGCTCGAAGAGGGCGAGCAGCTTCGGCTGGAGGACGAGCTTCTGGACGCGGGCGACGGCGCCCTGCAGGTAGTCGGGGTGGCGCTTGAGGAGCGGCTCGAGCTCGTCGAGGAACCGGGCGGCCACCGGACGGCGGGTCGTCCATCGGACGGCCTCCCGGCGGGCCCGGTCCGTCAGGAGCTCGTGGAGGTCCCGGAACCCTCCGCCCTCCTCCTCGACGAGCCTCAGGAAGAGGTCGAAGAGCTGCTCGAGGCGGGCGCCCCAGTAGACCTCGGATCCGTCCGCGGCGAGGTGGCGGAACCCCGCGACGAGCTGGGCGACCTCGCGCTCCCGGGCCTCATCCGTTCGCCCGGCGAAGAGAGGGACCCCGGGCACCTCCCCCACCGGCCGGCCGAGGTCGACGGCGGTCACCCGCCGGGCCTCGAGGGGTGTGAGCCCGGCGACGATCGACGGCCCGAGGTCGCCGTGCACGTCGAAGACGACCGTCGCCCCGCCGCCCGAGATCCGCCGACGGGCCGCCTCGGCGAGGAACGACGTCTTCCCCGCCCCCGACGACCCGACGGCGACGACGTGGCGGGCGAGCAACGCCTCGTCGAGGGGCCGGGGGCCGTTCGGACCGACGGCGACCTCGGCGAACGTCCCGGGCGTCAGGAGGAACGGCCGACCCTCCGAAAGGCCCGAGAGCGTCGCCCGCCTCCAGGCGCGCACGGCCCGATAACCCGGACGTCTCGGGCAGAGGTCGACGGTCTCCCCGGCGGATTGCAGGGGGGCCGCCAATCGCCCCGCCTCCGCCTCGAGGAGCCCCTCTACCGCCCCCCCGACGGGATCGAGGCCCGCGATCCGGATCCGGACCGCGAGCCGCCCATCGCCGACCGAGGCGGCGTGGAGCTGGACGGAGACCGCCGGGGAGGGGGCGCCGCCGTCCCACGGGGTCGCGCCGCCGTCGGTCCACGCCGGGGTCGGCCGGTCCTCGCGCCGGCCCCGCCGACGGTCGAGTTCGGTCGTTCCCTCGGGCCGATCGACCGGCAGGAGGACCCCGAACCGGACCGATCCAAGGCGCGGGGTTCCCGAGAGCAGGGGGTCCGGGGGGACCGGCCGGGCCATCTCGAGGCGCCCGGGGAGCGGGGCGGCGGCCTCGACGATCGCCCGGGCCGTCGCCTCGGAGGCCGGCACGAGGAACGGGGTCCCCGAGCCCCACCGCTCGAGGAGCGCCGTTCCCCCCGAGGGATCGGCAGCGAGCCGCTCGCCGAACCGGCGGACGAACTCCCGCTCCCACCCGCCCCCTCTCGGAAGGAACCGGTAGGCGAGGTCGAGGCCGTTCCGCAAGGGCGGCACGTCACCGCCCCCCGATCCGCCGGATCGCCTCGGCGACCCTCGGCATCCCGGACGCCTCGCAGTAGGCGCCAAGGGTCTCGGGGCTCGCGCAGTGCCGGACGGCGCGATCGACCTCCCAGAGCCGAAGGCACCAGATCGTCCGCCCATCCGGGAGCCGGTAGGCGGTCGCCCAAGGTCGGTGCCCTCCGGCGATCGGGACCCGGACGCGGCCGAGCCGGCGGACCCGGGGGGGCCGGCCCGGGTCGTGGGGGCGGATACGGCGCGATCCCAGTTCCCCCGCCGGGATCGATGGGCGTTCGCAAGGAATCGGTTGGTCCTTGGGCTCGAGCGTGTACGCTCTCTTGGTCATTCCAAACCTCGGGCCCTCGGTCGGGGACGACCGAACGGAGGGCGGGGCGGGGTCGGGGAGCGTCGCGGAATCGACGTCCCGACCCGAGGGTCGGCGCTACCGGGTCCCTGCGTCCAAGCGAGCGGGCGCGGGAGTTCGCCGGGGATCCGGGAAGCTATCGGGGCGACCGATCGGGGACCGATCTGTCGAGAGAGAGTTCCTTCCTTCGACCGGGAGCCTTGTGCGGTCCCGCCCGGGGGTTCGGCGGGCCGTGGGGCAGGACCACCCTACCTCAGGGCGCCAGAGCGTCGGGGCCGACGGATCGGGCGGGTCGGGAGCGCTGGGGCCGGGCAGAGACGTTCGCTCCGCAGGGCCCAGGGTCGTCGACGCGCCGGATCGGGAGGGGCGCGACAGAACGTGGGCCGGACGCGCGGGGTCGGAACGACCCGGTTCGTGCAGGGCTCAGGTTCCATCGGAACGCCGCTCATCGATAGCGACCGGGACCAAGCGTCCTAGGGGGTCGAGGCCGCGGGGGCGGCGAACGATGAACGATGGACGATGGAGGGATCGGCCGGTCGCCGAGACGGGATCCGTTCGAAACCAAAGGGGAAGGGTTGGAAGGGGTCCCCTCACGCCCGAGACGCGGTGACGTCTCCTTGGGGATCTTGGGAACCCCTTCCGGGGGTGGTTGCGAAGACGATTCGGCTCGGACGGTACTTGAACCCCCTCTGGGGGGTCGTGAAACGCCTCCGACGAGAGGGTGTTGCGCGGCCGGGGTCTCAGTGGTTCCGACGGTCGGCCGCCGGAGGGAGCCTCGGGAGCTCGCCCTGGATGAACGGGGTCCCGTGGCCGTTCGACGGCCTCGGGGCGATCCCGGTCGGCTTCTGGAGCCACCGCTCCCCCCAGACCCTCAGCTCCCGAGCGGCGGGCCCGAGGGCGACGCCCATCTCCGTCAGGGAGTAGACCACGCTGAACGGGCGGGTGCTGACGACGTTCCGCTGGACGACGCCGGTCCGCTCGAGGAACTTGAGGGTCGCGCTCAACGTCTTTGCGTTGAGCTTGGGGTTCCACCGCAGGAGCTCGCTGAACCGTTGGGGTCCGTTCAAGAGCTTGTGGACGATCGAGAGACGCCACTCCGTGCCGATGACACCGACGGCGGCGAGGACGGGGCAGAGCGTCACATCGGCCGACCTGGGGGCATCCCGGAGGGTGGAGGGGTCGGGGAGGGCCCAGCGCTGCGCTTCGGAGCTCACCATGAGTTCTCGACCGGCTATCGGGGTCGAGGCTTATTATGGTTGCGGTGATTAACCAGATTACTTTAGGTAATCCAATCGGTTCCCCCCGCGCTGGTCCGCCTTCGTTCACCCACGGGCGAATCCCCAACGGCTTTCCCCCCGACGACCTCCCGGGGTCGTGGAGCCGTGGCGTCGCCGGGCGATCGACCTCTCCGTGGAGCGGGAGTACACCGACGCGAGCGGCGCGGTGCTTAGGATCCGCCTCGCCTCGTCGATCGACGTTACCGCGAACGAGGCCCCGCCGTCCCCCGAATCGTACGCCGAGGAGCTGCGCCGCCTCGATCGGGAGCTCGGGGAGGCGGCGGCCCTCCGAGGACTCTCCCCCGTCGTGGCGCACCGGGAGCGGGACCTCGAGGAGCTCGTGGAGACGTTCCGGCCCCGGCAGCCGGAGCTCATCGAGGCCCTCCGAGCGGAAGGGGCGATCACCGAGACGGAATCGGGACTGCTGACCGACTACCTCGCCTCACGGCCCCCGCCGGCGGGCCGCGATCGCCCTGCGGTCCGGCCGACGTCCGCCGACTCGGGACCGTCGGCCCCGGAGCGGCCGCTCCCGCTCGCCGCGATGCCGCTCGCGAACGACCGGACCCCCGCGAGCCCGAGACCGGTCGACGAGCTCCTGACGACCTACCGGATCGAGACGCTCAAGCAGGCGGGCGCCGTCCGGGCCCGTCGGCAGATCTCCTACGACGAGTACATGGCGCTGAAGCGGCACTTCTCGGATCGCGCCGCGGCCTGAGCCGACGTCGAAGGCGTTCCCCGAGGCTCCGCGCCGCCTCTCAGGACCGGACGGCCGGCACGACGGCGACGAGCAGGACGCCGACATCGGTGATCCCCCGGCGCATCGCGAGGGCCCGGCGCGCGGCCGGCGGCCCGGAGGGAGCGGGCCCCACGACGCCCATCGCCCCGGCCGGGGTCGCCGCCTCGTCGCCCCCCGAGGTGGCGAACGCGCCGATCGACGTGCCCCGCCGGCGCGAGCGGCCGATCGCCTCGCGGAGGAACTCCGCGATCGCCGGCCCCTCGTCGATCCCTTCCGGCACGCCGAGGGTGGAGCTCCCGAAGGCGACGAGCCCCTCCTTCTCCTTCGAGCCGAGCAGCCCCGATGCCTCCTGGACGATCGCGTCCAGGCGGGCGACGAACGCCCGGGCGACCTGGGCCGGCCCGCCGGCGAACCCGAGCTGGGCCAGCCGGGCCACGTGGCGCCGCTCCCCGACGGCGTCGGCGGCGCCCCGCAGGGCATCGGCGGGGGCGACGGCCACCACCGGGCGCCCGACGCTCCTCGGCAGGGCGCGGTTCGGGCCGCCGTTGGGGGCGAGCCGTCGGCGGGCC